>JBGQLF010000430.1:0-7799 GCA_041499985.1 Gemmataceae bacterium | reverse complement strand
GGTGGAAAAACGGTGGGCGCCAGCTGCGCCGGCGTGCCGGCAGACCGTGCTGGAGGTTCGGCCGGTCCGACGCCAACAGGGAGCGGCCTATTATCTATATGAGAGGTCGCTCATAACGCACGGTGCGCAATCCGGGCTAGAGCGAATAAAGAGTCTGATCGATCAGCTGAACCATCCTGAGACGTCCATCCGGTTTGCCGCCATCGATACCTTGGTGGAAATCGGCCCGGCAGCGATCCCGGCACTGCGAGAGGCGCTGCATGACACTGATGCCAGCGTCTGGACGAATGCCGCTTGGGCCCTAGGGCATATCGGCAAGGATGCTGCTGCGCCAGTTCTGCTACAGGCACTGGGCGAGGATGATGCGGGGGTTCGCCAGCATGCCGCTCTTGCCTTAGGCTACATCAGGGACGCCGCCGCGCTGCCGGCGCTGGTGGAGGCATTGAGCGACTGCGATACCGGCGTTCGCCAGCATGCCGCTGCTGCCCTGGCCTACATCGGGAACGCCGCCGCGGTGCCGGCATTGCAGGTGGCACTCGGCCATTACGATGCCGAGGTTCGCCAGCATGCCGCCTGGGTCCTGGGCAAGATTGGCACTAGAGCCGCGCTGCCGGCGCTGGTGGAGGCATTGAGCGACGGCGATGCCGGGGTTCGCCAGAATGCCTCTGCTGCCTTGGGTGACATCGGGGACGCCGCCGCAGTGCCGGCGTTGCAGGCGGCACTGGGCGACGGCTACGCCGAGGTCCGCCGGAATGCCGCGTGCGTCCTGGGCAAGATCGAAGGCACGACTGTATCGCCAGCTCTACTAGCGGCTCTAGGCGACGGCTACGCCGAGGTCCGCCGGAATGCCGCGTGCGTCCTGGGCAAGATCGAAGGCACGACTGTATCGCCAGCTCTACTAGCGGCTCTAGGCGACGGCGATGTGGAGGTTCGCCGGAATGCCGCTTGGGCCTTGGGCAAGATCGGAGGTGCAGAGGCGGTCCAGGCGTTGCAGGCGGCACTGGGAGACGGCGATGTGGAGGTTCGCCAGTGTGCTGCTTCTGCCCTGGGTGAAATCGGGAACGCCGCCGCGGTGCCGGCGTTGCAGGCGGCACTGGGAGACGGCGATGCGTGGGTTTGCGAGCATGCCGTCTGGGCCCTGGGCAAGATCGGGGATGCAGAGGCGGTCCAGGCGTTGCGATCGGCACTGGAGCACCACAAAGTCCCCGAAGTCTGCCGTGCTGCTTCCAAAGCTTTAGGGGCAATCGGCGTCGCCGTTCAAGCCAGGCTCGCCACCGACAACGCTACCATCGAAGCACTCAGCTCGGCTCTGGTCAAGGCACGTGCCAGTCACTCTTCATTGGTGGTGCGCACCCAGGCTGGCCTGGAACTCGCACGCTTGCAACCCGCACGAGACGCCAGTGCTTCCCCAACACCCGACGACCTTCCCCAGCCAGATGCAATACTCGGCCCTCCCTCAACCCAGGGCGATTTCAGCCCCACGGATGCCTTTCAGTCCCGCGTTCAGATTCGCAACTATTGCCTGATCGGAGAGGTCGCGGCGATTTGGCAGGAAAACGGCCGCGACACCTTCACCTGCGAGGACATGGCCTACCAGCTCCAAGAGCGATATGCCGGGGAATTTCCGGACCTCAAGGCGGTCACACCCACCGACATCGCCAACTGCATGATATACGTCGAACATGCCTTCGAAGCCTATTTCCCCGATACCGATCCCAAACTCTTTGATCGCGACGAGAAGAACCGATTTACCTTCAAAAGGCAGCGGGCGTTGTTAGTGTGGAACATCGCTGCCCTCATGTGCCAACGGCCTACGGTTGAAATGCGTGGCTTCGTGTTGGGCAGGAATTCTTTCCCCACGCCAGGGCGGCCCAATAAGGGAAGTGCCCAGGCACGTTGGGAAGGTATGCTCGCTCTGGTCGAGATTTTCCAGAAGCTGAAACCTGGTGACCCCGTCGGACAGCGCGTGTTAAGCGATAAGTTGCTGGACGAGACAGGCACCTACTATTCCCCGAACACGGTCGGTAACTACATGCGAGCCCTTCAAGACTTCGCCAAGCAGGATCTCTTCCAGTGGCCCGACGAGCACCACAAAGGCGATGCAACTACCTTGCTCCCGGGAGTAGAGTACGCCCTGAAGAACCTGAAACAATTCATCGAGGCGAACTTGAAGATCGGCTTCCCGGTCCGGGGGGAAAACCACCGGGCCGCTCGGTGAATCCTTGACATCCGCGCGACTTTTCGGCTTGATCATCGGCATAGCGTCACCTGCCGAGTTCAGCCGCCCAGTGTCTAAGAAAAAAGCCAATAAAAACGCTCCTTTTGACCCTGTCGGCTATCAGGAGGAAGGCTTCGATTATCCTTCCGACCGCCTGACCCTTGGTCAATTGCGGCTTCTCTGGCCTGACCCCGAAACGCTGGGGCCGCTCATCAGCCGAGTCCGTGAGATGGAGAACGGTTTTGCTATCCGGGGCTTCGGCGAGGCTCACAGGGCTGCAAGCGGGCAACTGCCGCTCGACTATCTCAAGAACGTCGCAGCGTTCGAGGAATCACGCAAAGAAGATTGGCGGTATCTTCAGGATTTTTACATCCACACTGGCCTGGCCACCGGCGACCACGCCGCCGAATTGCTGATCGAAAATATCGAGCGACGCGCCAAAAAACACACCCAGCAGCAGCTCCGCTAGCCCCTTTTGCCCTTCGTTCACCCCCGCGCAAGCTCGTTGCGCAGTTCCCCCCGTTTTGCCGGCATCTCTCTACCCCTACCTCCATGACAACGCGCAAGGGCCGCTTGCTACGGTCCAGCTTTCCGGCGCCCACAAGGAGCTTCATCTTGAAGCACTGCCTCTACGTCTCGTTGCGGCGCGTTTACGAGTTGGTCGCCGCTTTCCGCCACGCCAATGGCAACGGCTCCGCCGAGCTGCTCGGCTGGCAGCTCCGCTGCGCTTGCCCGCACTGCAAATCCCCCGTGAGCATCGGCTTCGCTCCGGCTTTCGACTCACGCGGCCAGGTCATCGGCCACAGCCTCGACCCCGTCCAGGTGGACTGCGACTGCGGGGCACGGCTCACCGAACGCGAGCTGTTCCTGTGCGGCCTGGCCGTCCAATGGGCCGATGTCGCACCCGCCGTTTCCCGGGCAGATGGTGCCCCGGTTTGACCGCGGGGGAAGGGGCGTTTCCCGGAGAACCGCCCGACGCCCGCTATCTCCAAGCTCGCCCGAAAGGAACGCAAACCATGACGCCAACGCCCCCAGCTGACGATGACCGCGTGGGCACCCCTGAGCCACCCGACCGCGACGACCAGGACCAGATCGCGCGATGGATCGGTGAAGGAGGGGCCCTCGGACCCGACGACTAACCCACGGCATTGACCGTATCCCTGGAATTTCCCCCCTGTTTTTTGGAGGACCATTTCAATGCCTGTCATGACCTTGCTTGAGAACGCCCAAGCGGAGCCGGCACCCGTTCTCGATCCGGCGATCCCGCTCGCCGAACCCGTTAACGGCGCGGGCCCGAAAGTTTTTCTCCCCATCGACACGATCGACGAGCCTCCCCAGGTACGCAAGTTCATCGACGAGGACTTCATCGACCGTCTGGCCGCCACCGTTCGGCTCAGGGGCCAAACCTGGCCCATCAAGGTCCGCCGCGGCAGCACGCCCGGCCGCGTTGACCTCGTCGCCGGCGGGCAGCGCCTGCGGGCGTTCCAGCGCGCCGGCCTGCGCGACGTGTGGGTCGTCGAAGTGGACGGCGAGATGACCGAAGCCGACGTCCTGGAGGAGCAGCTCCAGGAGAACGGCCTGCGCACCCAGCTCCGCCCGTGCGAGGAAGGCGAAGCGATGGAGCGGCTGCGCAAGCTGCGCGGCCTCAAGACCGAAAAGGACCTGGCCCAGGCCTTGGGCTTCACCCTCACGCACGTATCCCGCGGGCTGACGTTGCTCAAGAAGTATCCGCCGGCCTACCGGGCACGCATCGACAAGGGCGATGTCCCGGACACGGTTGCCGACGAGATCGCCAAGCTTGAGAACAAGGCCGACCGTCTGGCGATGTTTGACAACGCCGTGGAGGAAGGCTGGACCAAGGAGCAGGCCATCGCAAAGCTCAGCGCCTTGAGGACGCCCGGCAAACCCCGCGGCGCCACGGCATCGCGTGCCACGAAGGTTCGTTTACCCGTGGGGAAGGAGGGGGCGGCCATCCTCATTTCCGGTCCCCCGGACCTTGAGCTGACGGCGGAGATAGTCGCCGATTACCTGGACTGTGCCGCCAAGCGAGCGAAGCAAATCTTGAGCAAGAACCCGGACATCCAGGCCGCGGCGTTGCCCGCTGAGTTTCAGAAGCCCGAGAACCAGGGCGGCAAGGCCAAGGGCCGCAAGACGCACACCAACGGCGAGGCCACGCTGCCCGTGGCAACGGCCGACAGTCAGGCCGATTTGCACGGAGCAAACGGCCGCACGGAAACCTTCTGACCATCACGGCGAACCCCACCTCGAAAGGAGGATAACTATGTTCTGGAACAAACGCATCCGAAGGGAGGGCTTTATGACCACCGGCGTGGTCGTCATCTGGGTTCTCATCGCCGGCCTGGTCCTGCTGGTGTTCAGCAGGGGAGGGCATCGCCAGGCGCACGGGGACAACCCTACGCTCCTGATGCTGACGCCTCGCGATCCGCTGACCCTGAATCAGCTATACGAAGGATGTCTAATACTCGGTGGCACCGGCGCCGGAAAAACGACCGGCCCCCTCGATAATATCCTGCTGCCGCTACTTCGCAACACGGGTTGCGGAGCGATTTGGTTGTGCGCCAAGCCAACGGAGCCATCGCATGCCCTCAGAATGTGCCGCATGGCGGGGCGGGAGCAGGATGTCATCTTCTTCGCCCCCGGCTCGGGTCTGTGTTGTGATCCCATCGCCGGCGAGCTGGCGGCTCCGGGCGGCACGGTGGAGAGCTGCGTCGCACTCCTCACCTCCACGGTGGAAGCCATGCAGCGCAGCTCGGGAGGCGGACAGGAAGACGGCGGGTTCTGGAAGGGCCTCCTCTCGAAGCTCGCGGATTTTACCATCAGGACCGTGGAGCGCGGCACCGGCACCTGCACGATCCTCAATGCCTATGACCTGTTGACCTCGGCGCCCCAGTCCAAGGAGGAAGCTGACAGCAAGGCATTCTGGCATGACACGTATTGCGGCCAGTGCCTGATGGCGGCGAAGGAACGGCATCCCAACGACATCGACGTGGCCTTGTGCGCCGACTGGTGGGCGGGCGAGTGGCCGCGGCTTGCGGAAAAAACACGTTCCATCGCCCACACGCAACTGACGAATTTGCTCAAACGCTTTATCCATAATCCGCTGCGCGGCATGGTCGCCGGACAATCGAATGTCTTTTTGGACGATCCGCAAAAGGGCAATATTCTGATTCTGGCCATGCCGGTCCTGGAGTGGCGCGAAACCGGCATCTGCTTTCAAACCCTCATGAAGGCAGGGGTGATGCGCCAAACGCTCCGGCGCGACGTGCGGCAATCACCGCTCCCCGTGGTCTGTGTGGCGGACGAATGCCAATGGTTCATTGTGCCGGAGGTGGACACGATGGCGCAGACGGTCGCCCGGCAGCAGCGCTACATCAGCCTGGCGGCGACGCAGAGTATTCCGACCTTAGTGACCGCATTAGGCGGCTCAGAAAAAGCAAGGCACGAGGCCGACGCATTCGTGGGACTGCATATGACTAAAGTCCTCTGTGCCAGCGCCGACCACACCACCAATCACGCGATGAGCGAACTTTTCGGCCAGAGCCTGCACACTTTCAGCGGCGGCAGCTTTCACACCGGCCCTTACGACCCCGTCGGGCAGTTCTTCGGCCAGCAGCAGTGCGGCAATGCGTCGTTCCACACCCAGTACGCCCTCGATCTGCAACCGCTGGAGTTCCAAAAGCTGGCGAAGGGAGGCCCGGCCAACCACTGGATCGTGGAATCCTTCATCCACCAGGGCGGGCGGACATTCAGCAATGGCAAGACCTGGATCAAAACCAGCTGGCGGCAGCTGGTGTAAGGGGGGCACATGCACGACCAGCAGCAGCATCAAGACGGCGACAGCATCCTGGCCAACGCGCGGCGGACGTACAACATTACCGGCGCGGTGGTCTGGGCGGTGGGCTTTGGCCTCGCGCCCTGGCTGTCGCGGCCAGGGAGTTTCGGCAGCCATTTCTTTATGACGTGGCATGCGCCCGTCGGCTGGCTGGTGATGGGATTTTTCGGGAGTGCATTTCTACCGGAATACGATCAGCAGGCGTTGCTCACGTTCTGGACGTGGACAACGTGGGTGTTTGCCGGGCAGATGGTGATCGGCGCGATTAGGCGAGCCAATGGATACCGAGCACCTTCTAGCTATGCAGGCCGCGGTTGGCTGCCGATTGGCGACCTGGCGGCCCGGCGCTTCGCCGAGCCGGTGCTCCTATTTTGCACCGGAGCAGTCCTCTATGCCGTGGACCGTCCTCTCGGCTCGTACCTCGTGACGGCCACAATTTGCAGAGTATTGAGCGTGGAGATGGCTGAAGCGGAAACGCGGGCGCAGATACGCCAGTACGAGGACGCGATCCAGATGCAGGAGTATTTGCTGTGGCGCGTCGAGCAGCGGAAGGGGGGTGAGAGTTAACAGAGACACGGTGTCGTTGTGGTGAGTCAGTGAGTTTCACAGGTAAGGAGCAATTCCATGCGGAAAGCACAGTGCGTGACGATGGCGGCAGTGGTCGCGGTGGCGTTCGCTGCGATCCTTCCGGTGGCCCAGGGCCAGGATCGGGCCCACGGCGTGCCGGCCGACTGGTGGATCGGCAAATGGGAATATGAGAATGACAAAGGAAGGATTGTTGTCGAATTGCGGCGTGGGCGCGGCCCATCGGGGGAAGTGGAGGGGAAGCTGAACGGTAAACCCTTAACGGGCAAAATCGTTCAGGAGAGAGATGGCGATCCGCGTGGGAGTCCGCGCGTGGAGTTTTCGCTGGGAAAGGATGACACCTTCAAGCTCGTGCTCATTGAGGATCGCTGGGCGATCCTCTTCAGCGACCTGCGGGCGAAAAGAGCACCGAAGGATGCGCCAGTGTCAGAGCGGCTGGGCAGAGTGTGCTCGATGAACAAGTGGTAAGCCTCGTGAAAGATGAAGAAAGGAGTGCAATCCCATGCAGAAGAAAGACCTCGGGCTGGTGATTCTGGTGGCGGGGGCGGCCTTCCTGTGCTGGGCCGACCGGCGCGGCGGCATGCACGTCATGCCACCCTCCGGCGGCGTGGCGCTGGCGCAAATGATGCCGGCGGCGCAGAGTCCGGGCGGGCAACTGCCGGACTGGCTGGTGAAGCCGTTCCTGCCACAGGAGGAGCCCCTGGACGCGCCGAAGGATTGGTGGCTCGGCAAATGGACCGGCGAGAAGGGCCAGCCGGTCCTGGAGCTGCGGCGCAGCCGCCAGACGGGCAATGCCCAGGCCGTGGACGGGACTTTGGACGGCAGGTCGTTCGTGGGCGATAGGGTCTGGAAGCAGGTGAGTTTCCTGATCGGCGAGCATGACTGGTACAACCTCGTCCTCGATAAGGACGGCAGTGCCCTGCTCTATACACAATCGCTACGCCGGTGGGACCGAATCCTACCCACGGTCAGTGGCGATCCAGGCGCAGGCCGCCGCATGATCGCACGCCTGCGGAAGCAATAAGGCTGCCTTCATCCAGATCGTCGGAAAGGAGGTATCGCATGGAAAACAAACGCGGCACGGTGATCACCGTGGCGCTGGCGGGCCTGGCGGCGGCCGGGGCTTACTGGATGTGGGGCGGG
>JBGQLF010000429.1:0-7800 GCA_041499985.1 Gemmataceae bacterium | reverse complement strand
AGATCCTGCCGCAGCGCATGCTGGAACAGATCCCCGCGGAAACGATTTACTCGCAAATTGACCACGTCGTGGGGCAGTTGGTACGCGAAGCCGATCGCCTGGTCCTGGCCACCTGTGGACCACCCGAAGGAGATGAAAGCGGCGGCCTCGATAGCAGCGAATTCCAGGAGGCAACCACGGGACACCTCGTGGTCGGGGCGGTTCGCTCCGCCGGCCGCGTGCAGGGCAGGGTGCTCGAGACACGCGCTCCCAGTAAGCCGATCCCTGGCTGCGAGCCGCTGCGGGTATTTTTCCGCAACACCGTCGCCTCGTATTTGCAGACAGGAGACCCGGATTCACCATTGCACTCAGCCAATCGCGCAGGCGTGCTGTTCGGCGACTTGCGGACCAAGCTCGACCCGGGCGCTCATGAAACGGTGGCGGCACTGGAGAGCCTGTGCGACCAGCGTCGCCAGCTCGAGGTTCAGAGCCGGATGCACTTCTGGTTGCACAACTGGCTGTGGCTGCATTTGCCGTTGTCGCTCGCCCTGGTTGTATTGATGTTGGTTCATGTGTTTGTTGCCCTCAAATACTGGTAGGCACGACTAGCATGGCACCTCCTCCTCAAGAAACCGGGAAGCAGCGCGCGTCGCGGATTCCCCTGGATTATTTCAAGCGCTCCAATTACGTCGAGCGCTGGAAGCTCTGGCTGACCGGGTTGGCGCTGGTGCTCGCTGTCGGCTGGTGGGCCAGTGGCTGGGTGAGCAGTGATCAGGGCACGATGCGGTACTCGCGCGGCCCCGTGGCCGCGGTCCATGCGACCTGGGAAAGCGAGTGTATGACTTGCCATACCTCTTTCAAGCCGATCGATTCCAAGAACTGGGCGGCGACGGTTCTGGGCCATAGTACAGCCGAACGCTGCGAAACGTGCCACGCCGGACCGCCGCACCAGGCCAACCAGAAGCCGGAATCGACGCCGTCGTGTGCCGGCTGCCATCATGACCATCAGGGACGCAATGCGATGCTGAACTGGGTGGCCGACAGCGACTGCACGCGCTGCCATCAGAACCTCGAGCAGCACATGACCGGCGGCAAGCCGGTCTCGGAGAACCAGGTCACACGCTTTGACAAAGGCCATCACCCCGAATTCAGCATCCTGCGCGAACCCAAGCAAACGGATCCCGGCAAGCTCAAGTTCGATCACCAGTTGCACATGACCCCGGGGCTGGTGGTGACCCAGGGTGGCAAGCCGTGGACCCTCGCCAGTATCCCCAATGAGGCTGACCGCGAGCGGTACAAGAGGCAAGGCCAAGGGCCCAATGACCCCGTGAAGCTGGATTGCACGTCCTGCCACCAGACAGACAGCGCCGATTTCCGCATCAAGGGGGAGCGGATGGCGGGGTTGCCTGTTAGCGTCTTCTCCAAGCGGTCCGAGGGCGCGTACATGGTGCCGATCACGTACGAGAATCAATGCCGGGCTTGCCATCCGCTGACGTTCGACGCGGCGGCGCCCAATCTGGAAGTGCCGCACCGGCTCCAGCCCGAGGCGGTCACCAACTTCCTGTGGGGGGCCTACACCAGCGAGTATGTCAAGAAGCACCCGGAGCTGCCCCCGGCCACGGTGCCGCTGCCCGGCAAGGAGTTGAAGGTCGAGGACGAGAAGGCCCGCGCGGAGATCAAGAGCCAGGTGGTCGAGGCGGAGAAATTCCTCTACCGCGACCGTCTGACCGCGGCGCAAAAGAAGATATTTGCGCACAAGATGACTTGTGGTGAATGCCATAGCTACCAGACGCAGCCAGGGGCGTTCGTGCCCAAGCAGATCGAGGCGACCCAGGTTCCGGATGTCTGGTTCAAACGCGCCTTCTTCAACCATGCGGCGCATCGGGCGGTAAACTGCAAGGACTGTCACCAACGTGCTTATCCGGATGACAGCAGTCCTTCAACGGAGAGCAAGGATATCTTGTTGCCCGGCCTGGATACCTGCGTGAAATGCCACAGCCCGCGCCAGGGCTCGGGTGCCACGGCAACGGGTGGAGCCCGTTCGGACTGTGTCGAGTGCCATCTCTACCACAACGGTCAGCCGCAGGGATCGTTGCAGGGCATCGGCGCGGCCGACCGCGCCCCGAAGAAACCGATGGACCTCAAGCAGTTCTTGGAGGGTAAGTTGGAGGCGCCGAAGTAGCGGAACTGCTCGGGGGTCAAAGTGATTGCTCTCGACAAGCGTGCTCGGCGAGCTGGGGGCTGATGCCCCGGCTCGCCGAGCACAGCTTTGGCGCGGCTGCTTGACATCGTGGCGGAAGCTTCCTAGGATCCCTTTTCCGGTCTCTTGTTGTTGCGGCGCGAGTCTGACCCTGTTCATCAACCACTGAGTACCGCAATGATCGTTCAAGAACTCACCCATATCCAGGAGCGCTGTGGTTACCTGCCCGAAGAAGAGCTACGGGCGTTATCGCAGCGCATCAATACCCCGCTGCATCGTATCCACGAAGTAGCTAGCTTTTATCCGCTCTATCGCCTGAAGGCGCCTCCTGCCGTGGACGTCAAGGTTTGCCGCGACATGGCCTGTCACTTACGCGGTGCCAAGCGTCTCCGGCAGAGCCTGGAGGCCGTAGGGCACGAGCTCGGCAAAGATAAGGTGTGCGTTGATGGCGTGTCTTGCCTGGGCCAGTGCGATCGACCGATTGCCGTCGAGATCAACGATCATGTCTACCGCGGCAAGAGCGAGGAGGAGCTGCGCGGGCTGATCCAGACCGCCGCGGCCAAGGAACCGCTGCCCCACCAAAAGGCCGACCGAACGCCGCTGGGCTGGAAGATCGATGTCTACGGCGGCCAGCCGCGCTATGATGCGGTCCGGCGCTTTGTTGAGAATCGCAACGGTGATGCCATCCTGAAGGCCCTGGAAGTGGCCAACCTGCGCGGCATGGGCGGCGCCGGTTTCCCGACTTTCCGCAAGTGGGCCACGGTACGCGGGGCGCCGGGTGATGCCAAGTATGTCGTCTGCAACGCCGATGAGAGCGAACCGGGCACCTTCAAGGACCGGGAATTGATGCGGCGGACGCCGCATCTCCTGGTTGAAGGCATGCTGTTGGCTGGGCTCGTGACGGGGGCCACGCGGGGGTACATCTACATCCGGCACGAGTACCACGAAGAGATTGAGGTGATGGAAGAGGCCATCCACAAGGCCCGGGAACAAAAGCTCTGTGGCGAGAAGATCCTCGGCTCGGATTTGTCGTTTCCACTCGAGGTGTTCGTCAGCCCCGGCGGTTACATCCAGGGGGAAGAAAGTGCCCTGCTCGAGGCGATGGAGGATCGTCGTGGGGAGCCGCGCAACAAGCCGCCATTCCCCGTCTTCAACGGCCTCTTCGGCAAGCCCACGGTCATCAACAATGTGGAAACCCTGTGCTGGACGCCGGGCATCGCCGTGCACGGCGGCGAATGGTATCGCGACCAGGGCATCAATGGCGCCACCGGCATGCGCTTTGTCTCGATCAGCGGCGACGTGAGTCGGCCAGGAGTGTATGAGGTTCCGTTTGGCCAGACGGTGCGCGACCTGGTCATGAACACCGCCGGCGGCATGTATGAGGGCCAAAAGCTCAAGGCGATCGCTCCGTCCGGCCCCTCGGGAGGCTTCCTGCCGGCGCAGATCAAGGTGGAGAGCCTACCTCCGAAGTTTGTCAAGGAGAAGTTGCCGCCCGGTACCCAGATCTACGACATCCTGGATCTGCCGCTCGACCTCAACACCGTCGGCGCCATGGGGGGCATGCTCGGCGCGGCCTTCGTCGTCTATGGCGACCGGGCCGACATCGTCGAGAACGCGCTGAACTGCGTGGAATTCTACCGCAATGAGTCGTGTGGCAAGTGTGTCCCCTGCCGGATGGGTTCGCAGAAGCTGGTGGACATGATTGGCGATATGCTCGCGGGACGCTTCCGCCGCGAGAACCTGGGCATGGTGAGCGAATTGGCCGAAACGATGGGCATCACGTCCATCTGTGGCCTGGGTCAGGTGGCGGCCAATCCGATCGCGAGCGTCATCAAGTATTTCCCCGAGGAGTTAAATCGCTACCTCCAGAACGGGATGACACGGTGACAAGGTGACAAGGTGACAAAAGAAGGCGAAAACGCGACGCTCCTCACCCAGTCACCTGGTCACCTGGTCACCTGGTCACCTTGTCATCTTGGATAGAAGGAGCTTGCACCATGAGTACCGGTAACGGCCTAGTTCATTTGAAAATTGACGGTAAAGAGGTGGCAGTCCCTCCGACCAAGATTGCCTACGACCCGCTGTATAAGAAGAACGTCGAGATTCCGACGACCATTTATGATGCGGCCCAAACGCTCGCCCAACAAGCGGGCGGCAAGAACCCGATCCCGATCCTGTGCCACCGCGAGCACGTCAATCCCGTGGCGGTCTGCCGTGTGTGCGTGGTGGAGGTCAACAAACAGTGGCGGCTGACGCCGGCCTGTCATCGGCAGGTCGAGAACGGCATGGAGATCAACACCGCGGAAACCAGCCCGCGTGTCAAACACTCGATCCAGATCCTGACGGAGCTCTTGCTGGCGGATCAACCGCCCAGCCCCACCCAACAGGGCAGCAATCCCAATGAGCTGTTCCAGGTCGCCGACCGCTACGGCGTGCGCAGCTCGCGCTTCCCCAAGTCCAAGACGGATCGCGGCCACGATGATACCTCGGTGGTGATCGCGGTGGACCAGAACGCTTGCATCCTGTGCGACCGCTGCATCCGCGGTTGCAACGAGATTCGCAACAACCAGGTCCTCGGGCGGGCGGGTAAAGGCTACACAGCCCACATCGCCTTCGACCTCGACACGCCGATGGGTAACTCCACCTGCGTGGCCTGTGGCGAGTGCATGATCTCGTGTCCGACGAGCGCCCTGACGTTTCGCAATCCCGTGCAGGCGACGCCCTGGAAGGATGTCGCACCGAAGCCCGAGGCGGTGTCGGCCGACACGCTGGCCAAATATCCGCTGTTCGAAGGTGTGTCGGAGAAGTTTCTCCGCTTCAACGAAGGGGCGGTGGTGCGCCGGCACTTCAAGAAGGGCGACCTCATCTGCCGCGAGGGCGAGTTTGGCTCGACGGCCTTCTTGATCGAGAAGGGGACCGTCAACATTTTCATTGAGTCGCCGATCAAGCACGTCAAGAGCCGGAAGAATAACCGCAAGGGCGACTCGGTCAACCGCGGGGTCTTCGGCCTGGTACGCCGCTTCTCCAGCGGCCTCGTCGGCCGCAACGAGGATAAGCGCGAGGAGGAGAGCACCACCCGCTATATCCACATCGACGCCCCGGTGTCGCTGGACTACGCCAATCCCATAGCCCAGCTCACGGCCGGCGACATCTTCGGCGAAATGACCTGCATGAATAACTATCCGCGTTCGGCGACGGTGCAGGCAGCCGAGGACTGCACGGTCCTGGAGATGCTCCGGAACGTGCTGTACATCCTCCAGCGCAACAACAAGTCTAAGGCGTTGCTTGAAAAGCGCTATCGCGAACGGGCCGTGTCGAGCCATTTGCGCAGCGTGCCGATCTTCGCCAGCCTCGTCAGAGACGAGCGCGCCTTCGGCGAATTTGTGGACTATCTGCGCGATCGTGTCGAGTTGATCCGGCTCTATCCCGGCGAGGTGATCTTCCGCCAAGGCGACTCCGCGGAGGACTTCTACCTCGTCCGCATCGGTTTCGTGAAGGTATCGCAGAACCACCTGGGCGGCGAGCATGTGCTCACGTACAAGGGGCCCGGCGACTATTTCGGCGAAATCGGCCTGATGTCGGACATCCCCGAGATCCGGGCCCTGGCCGCTCCCGGTGTGCGCACGGCGACATGCAGCGCGCTGGATCACGTGGACTTGGTCCGTGTCAAGTCTGGGGACTTTCTCCAGCTCCTGAACAAGTTCCCCCAGGTGCGCGAGCACCTGGTCAAGATTGCCATCCAGAATCTGAAAGAGAACGAGGAGGCCCACCAGCAAGTGCAGAGTCTAGCGCTGGGTGATTTTCTCAAACAAGGGCTGATGAATGCCCAGAGTCTGCTGGTGCTCGACCTAGAGAAGTGCACGCGCTGCGACGAGTGTACCAAGGCCTGCGCCGACGCCCACGACGGCGTCACCCGCTTGATCCGCGAGGGGTTGCGCTTCGACAAGTATCTGGTGGCCAGCTCGTGCCGGTCGTGCCTGGATCCCTACTGCATGGTCGGCTGTCCGGTCGGATCGATTCGCCGGCGCAACTCGCGCGAGATCATCATTGAGGACTGGTGCATCGGCTGCGGTAAGTGTGCCGAGAACTGCCCCTATGGCAACATCAACATGCACCCCTTCGAGGACTACCGTCCCGACCCGGCCAACCCCGGACGCAAGGTAGCCGTCGTGCAGCAGAAGGCGACGAGCTGTGACCTGTGCAGCGAGCTGGATGGCCAGCCCAGTTGCGTGTATGCCTGCCCGCACGATGCCGCCCATCGGATGACGGGACGCGATCTGCTCCAAACTGTGGAGCGCTCACAATAAATTGCAGATTGCAGATTGCAGATTTGAAAAGCAATCTGCAATCTGCAATCTGCAATCTGCAATCTGAGTCATGACACCCGAAAAATACGACTTGATTGTCATCGGTTCTGGACCGTCGGGCGAAAAAGGGGCCGCCCAGGCGGCCTACTTCGGCAAGAAGGTCGCTCTCGTCGAAAAAGAGAACGTGCTCGGGGGCGCCGCGGCGAATACGGGGACCTTGCCGTCCAAGACGCTGCGCGAGACCGCCCTGCTACTCTCCGGCTTCCGCAACCGCAAGCTGGTCGGTCTGGATTTCACGCTCAAAGAGAAGGTGAGCGTTCGCGATTTCATGGTACGGGAGCGCTTTGTCAAAGATTACGAGCGGGCCCGCATCCTGGAAAACCTGCGCCGTCATCACGTGACCATGTTTGTCGGCACGGCCTCGTTCGTCGATCCGCATACGATCGCGATCAAACCGCACCGCTCCCGCGAGTGCCAGATCCAGGGCGACGTGATCCTGATCGCCACCGGCTCGCACCCGCATCGCCCCGAGATGTTCCCCTTCACCGACCCCCGCGTCTACGATTCGGACACGATTCTAACCCTGCAAGAAATCCCGCACACCATGCTCGTCGTCGGTGGCGGCGTCATTGGCTGCGAATATGCTTGTATGTTTGCCGCCCTGGGTATTCAGGTCACGCTGGTGGAACGGCGCGAGCGCCTCATCGATTTTCTGGATGAGGAGATTGCCGACCGGTTAAGCGAGCAAATGCAGGCGACGGGCGTCCGTCTCCAGATGCCGGATTCCGTCGCCGATGTCCAGAATCGGGAGCAGATCGAGGTCCGGCTCCAGTCGGGAACCGTGCTCCAGGTCGATACGATCCTGGTGTCCTCGGGACGCGCGGGGAATACGGCGGAGTTGGGTCTGAATAAAGTAGGGATCAGCGCCACCGACCGGGGGCGCATCAAGGTGAATGAACACTACCAGACCAGCGTCCCGCACATCTATGCCGCGGGCGATGTGATCGGTTTTCCGGCCCTGGCGTCCACGTCCATGGAGCAGGCCCGGGTGGCCATGGTGCACGCGTTCGAATTGGGTGCCCAAAGAAACCTGGCCCGGATTCTGCCCTACGGAATCTACACGATTCCGGAGTGCTCCATGGCCGGGGAGACCGAGCAAACCTTGCTGGCCGAAAAAGTCCCCTATGTGGTGGGCCGGGCCAACTATGCCAACAATGCCCGCGGCCAGATCATCGGCGATCAAAAAGGGATCTTGAAGCTGATCTTTGCCGATCCGGGTCCCTACACCGATGAAGCCGACGAGTTCAAGGACGT
>JBGQLF010000428.1:0-7805 GCA_041499985.1 Gemmataceae bacterium | reverse complement strand
CTCATCGCCAACATGGTCGAAGGGGTCACCAAGGGCTTCGAGAAACGCCTCAAGATCGAGGGGATCGGCTACCAGGCCCGCAAGGACCAGAAGACGGTCGTGCTCACGGTCGGCTATGCCAATGCCGTCGAGCTGACGCCGCCCGAGGGTGTGGTCGCGGAGCTGCCCGATCCAACCACGATTGTGATCCGCGGCGCCGACAAGCAGAAGGTCGGTCAGTTCGCGGCTGAGATTCGCCGGGCTCGGCCGCCGGAACCATACAAGGGCAAGGGGATCCGTTACGAAGGCGAACAGGTGCGCCGCAAAGAAGGCAAGTCCTTCGCCAGCGGCGGCTAAGCACAAACTAGCCCGAAGCGCCCGCGAGGGAGGTGAATCTTCCTCGTGGGCACTTCGGGCCAGTTCTGAGGCCACGAGTTGGGACGACAGACATGGATCATCAAAAGGCAAAACGCAAGCGGCAGTTACGCCGGCGCCTGCATGTGCGGCGGCGCATCCAGGGAACCGCCGAACGCCCGCGCCTGACGGTTTTCCGCAGCTCGAAACACATCTACGCCCAGTTGGTCGACGACCTCAGCGGCATCACCCTGGCGGCGGCCAGCAGTAATGCCCCCGACGTGCGCACGGCCGTGCCGTATGGCGGCAACGTCAAGGCCGCGGTCGAGGTCGGCAAGCGGTTGGCGCAGGTTGCCAAGGAAAAGGGAATCAGCAAGGCCGCATTTGATCGCGGCCACTACCGCTACCACGGCCGGGTCAAAGCCCTGGCCGATGCCGCGCGGGAAGGTGGTCTGCAATTCTGAGAGTCTGTTCCGAAAGCCCCTCGCTCCCGCTTCGGGGGAGAGGGGTTGGGGTGAGGGGGCTCGGTCGGCGGCCAGGAGCATAACATGGCAAGAGATCGTGAGAGTCGGCAAGACGGCATGGAAGAGCGCGTGGTGAAGATTCGCCGCTGTGCCGCGGTCGTCAAAGGTGGGCGCCGGTTCAGCTTCAACGCACTCGTGGTCGTCGGGGACAAGCACGGGCGCGTCGCGGTCGGTTATGGCAAGGCCAATGAAGTGCCGCCGGCCGTCGAAAAGGCGGTCAAGGACGCGCAGGACACGATGCGGCGGCAGAAGAAGGTCCAGCTGAGAGGCGAGACCATTCCGCATCGCGTCATTGGCCGCTTCGGCGGCAGCCGGGTCATTCTGGTGCCGGCCGGCCCGGGGACGGGTGTGAAGGCGGGACCGGGAGTGCGCGACGTGCTGGAGGCGTGTGGCATCCACAATATCCTGACCAAGACCCACGGCAGCACCAACCCGATCAACCTGGTCAAAGCGACGATTCAGGGCCTCCTGGAACTGCGGACGCGCGAAGAAGTCGCTCGTTTACGGGGAGTGACGTTGTAATGGACCTATCCACCCTCCATCATGGTGTCCATAAGCTGAAGCGGAAAAAGCGCGTCGGCCGAGGTCCGGGGAGCGGCCATGGCAAGACGGCGAGCCGCGGCAGCAAGGGCCAGTGGGCCAGTGCGGGCGCCCGGATGCCCGCGGGTCCCTTTGAAGGCGGCCAGATGCCGCTCTTCCGCCGCATTCCCAAGCGTGGCTTCAGCCATGCGTCCTGGGACAAGTACTTCCTCGTCGTCAACGTGGGCGACCTCGACAAGGCTTTTGAGGAGGGCGCCACGATTGACCATCAGAGTCTGCGGAACGCCGGGCTGGCGAAGGGACCCTGTGATGGCGTGCGCATCCTCGGTACCGGGGATGTGACCAAGCGCCTGACCGTGCGCGCGCACCACTTCTCCAAGTCGGCTGCGGAGAAGATCACCGCCAAGGGTGGAACGGCCGAGGTGATTCCGGGGCCGAAGAGGCCGAAACGTAATAAGATGAAACCGCGGCCGGCCAAGAGTGTGTAGCTGCGGCTTCGCGAGCGGGGGGCGTTAGCCCCCTGATGGAGCTTGAATACCACCAGGCGAAAGGGGAAAGGCACTCGGTTGCTTTCGCCTTTCGCCTTTTTGCGTTCGTCCTTATAATGGGCCAATTATGAATAAGCTCATCACCATCTTCAAGATCCCCGAACTGGCGCAAAAGATCGGCATCACCTTGCTCTTCCTGGTGATCTACCGCATCGGCTATCACGTGCCGCTGCCGTTCATCGATCAGTCGCGCATGGCAAACTTTATGTCGGGGGCCCAGCAAGGCGCCCTCGGACAGATCTTGGGCTTCGTGTCGTTATTCAGCGGCGGCACCATGAGCCAAGCCGTCATCTTCACCTGGGGCGTCATGCCCTACATCTCGGCATCGATTATCTTCCAGCTGCTCGCCAGTGTCTATCCGCCGCTCGAGAAGCTGCAAAAAGAAGGTGAAAGCGGGCGCAAAAAGATCAACGAGTACACGCGCTACGCCACGGTGTTCATCGGTCTGCTGCAATCGACCTTCCTGGTGCAGCACCTGATGCGCAACGAACCGGCCGGTCTTGGCTTGGCAGTGCCCGGCTACAACACCTTCTTCTTCGGCCTCACCGGGGTGATTATCATGACCGCCGGCACGATTTTCCTGATGTGGCTCGGGGAGCAGGTCGACGAGTACGGCATCGGCAACGGCATCAGCCTCATCATCATGGCAGGGATCGTGGCCCGCATCCCGGATGCGACCAGTTCGCTCCTGTTTGATACCACGACGGGCCGGCTGAAAGACTCGATCTTCACCCTGGGCGGTGGCCGGGGTCAAGATATCAGCTTCGAGAAGCTGGTCGTGCTCATTTGTCTCTTCGTAAGTGTCGTGGTGGCAGTGATCGCGATCACCGAAGGACAACGGCGCATCCCCACGCAATCGGCCAAACACGTTCGTGGCCGGCGCGTCTTCGGAGGCACCCGACAATACTTGCCACTCCGGGTCAACCAGGCGGGCGTCATGCCGGTCATCTTCGCGGGCAGCTTGCTCATGATTCCCGTCTTCTTCTTCCGAATCCTGGACACCTCCACGGGCTGGAGCTGGGCGGGGATGCTCTCGGAGTCGTTCGTACGGCAGGGTTACTTGTACAACATTTTCTACATCCTGTTGATCTACTTCTTTTGTTACTTCTGGACGGCCGTCATTTTCAACCCGAAGGATGTGGCGAACAACCTCAAGGACTACGGCAGCTTCATCCCGGGCTATCGGCCGGGCAAGCGCACCGCCGATTACCTGGAACGGGTGATCATGCGCATCACCTATATGGGCGCCGCCTTCCTGTCGATCGTGGCGATCATCCCCAGCCTGATCACGGCCGGCATGAATGTCGATCCCCGCGTCGCCAGCTTCTATGGCGGCACCGGGTTGCTGATCGTCGTTAGCGTGGCTCTGGATTTGGTGCAGAAGATCAACAGTCACCTGGTGATGCGCAATTACCCCGGCTTGACGGAAGGCTAGGCGTGCATGGTGCCAGTTCGCCCGGGCATCTTCCCCTTGCGGATCTCCAAGGTAGAAACGAAAATAGGAATAGACGGACTGGCAGAACCACGGTTCTCCGACACCGTGGACCCATTGAAGGAAGGCCATGCGCTTGATCCGTGTCGGCCGTAACCACGGTTTTCCGACCGTGGACCCATTGAAGCGTCGAATGGGCTTGCCATGCGACTGATCCTTGTCGGCCCACCAGGCAGCGGCAAAGGGACCCAGGCCCATCTGCTCAGCAAGCGGCTCGGTCTGGCCCACATTGGCACGGGGGACATTCTCCGGGAAGCTATCCGCCTGGGGACGCCCCTCGGACGCCGGGTGGAGCCCTTCGTTACGTCGGGCAAGCTCGTGCCAGACGATTTGATCAACGAGGTCGTCGCCGAGCGCTTTCACCGCGACGACCGGCCCGAGCACTTTGTCCTGGATGGCTATCCGCGCACCCTGGCTCAGGCAGCTTCGTTCGACCAGGTGTTGCGCCAGCAGTTCCTCGACCTGAGTGCCGTCGTGGTTCTGATCGTGGATGATGAGGAAATTGTGCGCCGGCTCACCGGCCGGTGGAACTGCCCGCGCTGCAAGGCAACCTTTCACACCACGGCCAAACCGCCGAAGGTCGGCGGGGTGTGTGATGAATGCGGCACCGTGCTCACCCAGCGCGAGGACGACAAGGATGCGACCGTGCGCGAGCGGTTGCGGATCTACCACCGGAACACCGAGGAGTTGATCCCGCACTATCGTGCTCAGGGCCTGCTGCGGGAAGTCTCCGGCAACGGCAAGATCGAAACGGTGTATGCGGACATCCTCCAGGCTCTGACTTAGGCAGCCTCGTCGTGTTGCGATCGCTCTTCCAACGCGCTCCCGAACTGAAGTCCACCCGCGAAATCGGCCTCATGCGCGAGGCCGGCAAACTTGTGGCGGAAGCGTTACGCCTGTGCCGGGCCATGGGCAAACCGGGTGTGCGCACGCTGGAGATCGATCAGGCCGTCGAGGCCCTGTTTGCGCGCCACGGTGCCCAACCGCTTTTCAAAGGGTATCCCGGACGGGTGCCGTTCCCTGCGGTGACCTGTATCTCGATCAATGAGCAGGTAGTCCATGGCATCCCCGGACCGCGCGTGATCCGCGAAGGGGACCTGATCAAGATCGACACGGCCTGCAAGCTCAATGGCTGGTGTGCGGATGCGGCGATCACCGTCGTCGTCGGCGAGGTGCGTCCCGAATGGCGCCGGCTGGTCGAAGTCGGGGAGCAGGTGCTGCGCATCGCCATCGAAGAGATGCCGCGGCGGAAGTGGTGGTCCGAGGTGGCGGCCCGGATGCAACACCATGCGGAAGCAGCGGGCTTCAGCGTCGTGCAGCAGTATGTGGGCCATGGCATTGGCCGTATCATGCACGAGAACCCTCAGGTACCCAATTTCGTCAATCGCGACATCCGTAAGCATGATTTTCGCCTGGAAGAGGGCTTGGTGCTCGCGGTTGAGCCGATGGTGAACATGGGACGTCAGGATGTGCTGACGCTGCGCGATCATTGGACGGTGGTCACGCGCGACGGCTTGCCGAGCGTCCATCTGGAGCATACCCTGGCTTTGACCCGCGATGGTGTCGTCGTCATCACCGCCGATTAGATTCCGTTCCGTTTAGCCCTGAGCACTCGGGCGAGCGCGGAGTCCGCGCTCGCCCGAGTGCTCAGGGCTAAACGGAGTCTTTTTTCCCCCTTGCGGGTTTAGGCCGCGGTAGTACAATAATGGTTTCCCACTTTGCGCCCCACGAGTACGAGACGGTTGTCGGAGGGTTGGCGATGAAGGTTCGAGCCAGCGTGAAACGGATTTGTGAGAACTGTAAACTGGTCCGGCGCCATGGACGGTTGTATGTGATTTGCAGCAATCCGCGTCATAAACAGCGTCAAGGCTAGCTAGAGAGGAAGCGCGACCATGCCGCGTATTCTGGGTGTGGATATCCCCAACGACAAGCCGACGCACATTTCGCTGCGTTACATCTTTGGCATCGGGCCGACGCTGGCCTTGCGCCTGTGTGAACAGGCTCATGTGGATCCGCAGCGCCGTGCCAAAGAATTGACCGACGACGATATCAGCCGCTTGGCCAGCATCCTCGATCGCGAATATACCGTCGAGGGGCCCTTGCGCCGGCAAGTTCAACAAAATATCGCGCGCCTGCGCGACATTGGCTGTTATCGGGGCTTGCGGCATCGCCGCGGGTTGCCGGTTCGCGGCCAGCGGACGCGCACCAACGCCCGGACGCGCAAGGGGCCGCGGAAGACCGTCGCCGGGAAGAAGGGGGTCAAGGAGCTGCGGGGTTAGCAGCGGTTGCCATACTACTCGAAGCGCCCGCGCGGGAGCACAAGCCTTCCGCGCGGGCGCTTCGGGCTAGTCCAGACGCATCGGAGCCTTTCCAGTGGCCAAGAGCAAGAAACGCAAACAGCGGCGAAATGTCAGCCGGGGGATCGCCCATATCAAAGCGACCTTTAACAACACCATCGTCACGATCACGGACACCAATGGCGACACCCTGTGTTTCGCCTCGGCCGGGACGGTCGGCTTCAAGGGTAGCCGTAAGAGTACGCCGTTCGCCGCCCAGCGCGCCGCCGAGACCTGTGCCGAACGCGCTACCAAGTTCGGCCTGAAAGAGATCGAGGTGCGCGTCAAGGGTCCCGGCTCCGGCCGTGAATCCGCGATCACTGCCCTCCAGGCGGCGGGCTTGACCATCAAAGCGATTGAAGATGTCACGCCTCTGCCGCACAATGGCTGCCGCCCACCCAAGAAACGCCGCGTGTGAGAACATCCAGCCCAGGGCTGTACCCCGTGTGGCTCTCAGGAATCCAGTGACTCACGGCATACCTCCTTTTGGAGTGTGATCCATTTTTATCTGGCCTCGGCCAGGATACTTGGAAACGAACGAACATGGGACGTCATATCGATCCGGTTTGTCGGCTGTGCCGCCGCGAAGGCATGAAGTTGTATCTGAAAGGGACGCGCTGTGAGAGTCCCAAATGCGCCATCGATCGGCGCAACGTGGCCCCCGGCATGCACGGTTACCGGCGCGGCAAGCTGAGTGAATACGGAGTCCGGCTGCGCGAAAAGCAGAAACTCAAACGCTTTTACGGCCTGTTCGAACGCCAGTTCCGCCGTTATTTCGAGCTGGCGTCGCGCTCGCCGGAGAACACGGGCGAAGTGCTGCTGAGCCTGATGGAACGCCGCATCGACAACGTGGTGCACCGCTTCGGTTTCGCCCCTTCGCGCCCCAGTGCCCGGCAGTTGGTTTCGCATGGGCATGTTCTGCTTAATGACCGCGTGTGCACCATCCCCAGTTTGTTGGTCAAGGCCGGCGACACCATCACGATCAAGAATCGGCCGCGCACGGTCCAGCTGGTCAAGCTCAATTTGCAGGACAATCCGCCCCCTGTGCCGGATTACCTGGAGCGGACCGAAACCGAACCGCCGGCTGGACGCATGCTGCGCCTTCCCGCACGGTCGGATATCGATCCGCGTATTCAGGACATCCAGGAGAACTTGATTATCGAAGTCTCGTCGCGCTGAGCGCATCGCGGCGACTTTCACCTTTCGCCTGATGCGAGCGGAAGCGCCGACGCCCCCAGCGCGCGGCCCGCCGGCAAGGGCAAGGGAAAAGGCCAGGAGGTTTCTTTTCATGCGTATCCGATGGCGTGGTCTGGAACTGCCCAATCGGGTGGTCAGCGATCGCAACACGCTGACCGATACCTACGGCAAGTTCATCGCGGAGCCGTTCGAGCGCGGCTTCGGCGTCACCGTTGGCAACAGTCTGCGCCGCATCCTGCTCTCCAGCCTGGAGGGCAGCGCGGTCACCCGGATCAAGATCCAGGGCGTCCAGCACGAGATTAGTACCATCCCGGGCGTGGTGGAGGATGTGACCGACATCATCCTCAACGTCAAGAGCCTTGTCGTCAAGAATGCTAGTGAGCAGCCACGCACCATCCGCATCGACCGGCATGAGCGCGGTGTGGTGACGGCCGCCAACATCATCACCGACGAGGCGGTCCAGATTATCAACCCCGAGCATATCCTGGCGACGCTGACCGACGATGTGCCGTTCGTCATGGAGATGACCGTGGAGAATGGCCGGGGGTATCGCACTGCCGAGGAGAACGCGGGCAAGGAACGCGAAGTCGGCCTGATCCCGGTGGATTCCAGTTTTTCGCCGGTAGTCCGTGTCAAGTACGATATCGAAGACACGCGCGTCGGGCAGCGGACCAATTATGACAAACTGCTCATGGACATCTGGACCAACGGCACCATCACGCCGCAGATGGCCGTGGTCGAAGGCGCCAAGATTCTGCGCAAGCACCTCAACCCATTCATCCAGTACTCCGAACCAGGTCCTGAGATGCCGGTCGAGGAGACGGTTGCCGAGGTG
>JBGQLF010000427.1:0-7810 GCA_041499985.1 Gemmataceae bacterium | reverse complement strand
CCTCGCTTGCGCGTCGGGCTCAGGTCAAACCATCCCGCGCCGAGCATAGCATCCCAAGCGGTCGCTTCGGGATCGTGATCCTGCTCGAGTGACAGAGAAGTTCGAAGAACCGTTGCCTGAGCCGAGAAATGCTGGGCGACATCGGCTGCCGGCCCCTATAATGATAACCCTTCCCGCGAAGGCGAACGGAACAGCGAGGTGGTCTGAACACCCCGAGGGGAGACGAATATTAACCGCGCCGCCGCCAGCAACCGGAGCGATTCCGCCACACCCGCAGCCGAGACCGGCTTCGAGCTAGCCGCCGATAGCCCCCGTGCGTCGCCGGTGCCCGCTCGAAATGAATGGCGCATTATCGGCCTGACCTCGATCGGGCATACGCTCTGCCACATTAGCGAGCTAGTATTCGCCGGTGCCCTGGCGACGCTGATGGTGGAATTCAGCCTGCAACCGGACCAGGTCACGCTGCTTGGGCTCTCGGGCTATATCCTGATGGGGCTTGGCGCGGTGCCCACGGGCCTGGGGACCGATCGCTGGGGCGCGCGCCGCGTGCTGACGGTGTACTTTTTCTGGCTGGCCGCCGCTGCAGGCGCGGTGGCCGTTGCGCCGAGCGCCTGGACCCTGGCCGCGGCGCTAACAGGTCTTGGAGCCGCGCTGAGCCTGTATCACCCGGCGGGACTGGCCCTGATTACGCACGGTTGCCGAACGCAGGGCCGAGCGATGGGCATCAACGGCGTCGCCGGGAGCATCGGCGTTGCGATCGGTCCGGCGCTTGGGGCGTACCTGGCCTTCCGCGGTCAATGGCGTATGCCTATGTGCTGATCGCCGGCGCCAGCCTCCTGGCCGGCCTGGTCATGCTCTTCCTGCGCATCGACGATTCGGTGGGCCAACACAGCCGCGCCTCCAAGGACAAGGCCGTCCCGTCCGTGTCCCACACATCCGCGCAAGGCTTGTGTCTGCTCTTCGGCGCGATGCTTCTGGGCGGCCTCAATTATCGCTGCCTGGTGACCGCTCTGCCGACCTACCTGATGGACCTGGATCTCGGCGCCGGCTGGCTCGATCACGGCGCCACGCTGACCATGCTGATCCTGGCGCTGGGCGGTGTCGGACAGTTCGTGGGCGGCCATAGTGCGGACAAGGTGCAGCCGTTGCGCTTCTATGCCGCGATCATCGCCATCACGGTGCCGCTGGCGCTGCTGATGGCCCACGCCTCCGGCGGTGTGGCCCTGGGTGCCGCGGCTCTCCTGGCTCTGTTCATGTTCAGCCAGCAGCCGGTGGAAAACGTCATCATGGCCCAGGTTACTTCGCCGCAGCGCCGCAGCACCCTGTTCGGGCTCAAATTCATGTTGACCTTCGGCGTCGGCGCGCTGGGTACCCAGCTGGTCGGCATGCTCTGGAAGTGGACCGGCTCGCTCGCGCCCGTCTTCGATCTGTTTGCTCTGAGTGCCGGGCTCATGGCCGTGGCGGCGACCGGATTCCGCTGGCTGCGTCTCCCAAAAACCGTGCCGCTACAACAAATACCGATCGAGGGGCTTCCCGTGGTACCGCAGCAACAAGGCGTGAGCTGACGGTAGCAACGGGGACTGCCAGCAAGAAAGGACCGCTCCCCAATGCGTTACTGGATCTCTGCACTGCTCTGGTTCGTCATGGTGTCGGCTGCCCGCACCGATGGACCGCAAGATAACGTGCCTCAGAAAGTCCGGCCGGTTCCTCCGCCCGGCATCGCTGTCCCGGCCGACGCGGCTGCCAAGCTCAACGCCGAGCTGGCCGAGCTGGGGAAACAGATTGAGGAGCTGCGCACTCTCTTGAAGAACCAGCCGAAGCTGCTGGAGCTGTTGCCCGATGTCGAGATTTACCACAACGCAGTCCGCACCGCGCTGACGTACAACGAGTTCTTCAACGCGCGGGAATTGCCGATCGCCCACAAGCTGCTTCAACAAGGCCGCGAGCGGGCGGCCCAGCTGCGCGAGGGAAAGACGCCCTGGACCAGCGCGGCCGGGCTGGTTGTCCGAGGTTATGTGTCGCGCATCGATGGCTCGGTGCAGCCGTACGGCCTGGTGGTGCCCGAATCCTATCGAGCGGACACGGACCACAAACACCGCCTCGATGTCTGGTGTCATGGCCGGGGCGAGACGCTGAGCGAATTGAACTTCCTCGACCAACGGCAGCGGCAACGCGGCGAATTCACACCGCCCGGCGCCTTTGTCCTGCATCCTTATGGCCGCTACTGCAACGCCAACAAATTCGCTGGTGAAGTGGACCTGTTCGAGGGGCTCGCCAACGTCCGCAAGCATTATCCCATTGACGAAAATCGCCTTGTCATGCGTGGCTTCTCGATGGGTGGAGCGGCGTGCTGGCAGTTCGCCGTGCATTTTCCCGGCATGTGGGCGGCGGCCACGCCCGGCGCCGGGTTCGCGGAGACGCCGGACTTCCTGAAGGTCTTCCAGAACGAAGCGGTCAAGCCGACCTGGTATGAAGAGAAACTGTGGCACCTGTACGACTGCACCGACTACGCCGTCAATCTCTTCAACTGTCCGGTCATCGCCTACAGCGGCGAGATCGATCGGCAAAAGCAGGCGGCCGACACCATGGCCAAGGCCCTGGCGAGCGAAGGCATTTCACTGGTGCACATCCTCGGTCCCAAGACCGCACACGCGTATCATCCTCAAGCCAAGGAGGAGATCGAGCGCCGCCTGGCTAGCCTCGTGACCCGTGGACGCGATCCGGTGCCGCCGCAGGTGCGCTTCAGCACGTGGACGCTGCGCTACCACCGCGATCTCTGGGTCCAGGTGGATGGCCTGGATAAACACTGGGAGCGGGCCCGCGTGGATGCCGAGATGATCGACCGCCATCGGGTCCAAGTGTACACGCAGAATGTCACGGCCCTGACGCTGACGATGGCGCCCGGACTGTGCCCACTGGACAACCTGCGCCGGCCGAAGGTTCTCCTCGATGGCCAGGAAGTGGAAGCAGCCCCTGTGCTCTCGGATCGTTCCTGGGCAGCGCACTTCCGCAAGGGCGACAACCGCTGGCAGCTCACGGCGTCGAGCGATGACGGCATGCTGCGCAAACGACACGGTTTGCAAGGCCCCATCGACGACGCCTTCATGGACAGTTTTGTGATGGTTCGTCCCACCGGCAAGCCGCTGCACGACAAGGTAGGTGCCTGGGCCGACAAGGAAATGAATCATGCGATCGAGCATTGGCGGCGGCAATTCCGCGGCGACGCTCGGGTGAAGAACGACGACGCCATCACGGAGGCAGATCTGGCCGCGCACAACCTTGTGCTCTGGGGGGATCCGAGCAGCAACAAGGTGCTGGCGAAGATCGCGGACAAGCTGCCGCTGCGCTGGGATGCCCAGGCGGTGCACGTCGGCGCGAAAAGCTTTCCCGCCGAGCACCACGTTCCGGTGCTGATCTATCCCAATCCGCTGAATCCCAAACGGTATGTAGTGCTCAACAGCGGCTTCACGTTTCGCGAGTACGATTACTTGAATAACGCCCGGCAGGTGCCGAAGCTGCCGGATTTCGCGGTCGTGGATATCGGGGTGCCGCCGTCGTCGCGGGCGCCGGGCGGAATCGTCGAGGCGGGGTTCTTTGACGAACAGTGGCAGCTACCCGCGATGCTCAAGTAAGGATCCGTGTCCGAAGTCACTCGGTTGATTTCTTGTGGGTTAGGATGCCAATCCTGACCCACACGGACAAGCAGCCTGCCATAAAATGGGCTCTTCCGTTTTTGGGTACGTAGAACGGAATTCATTCCGTTCGGGCGCGTTGCGAACGGAATGAATTCCGTTCTACGTTGCGGACTCCGCACCTGAAAACGGAAGAGCCAAAAAATGGGCGCACCTCTTGGTGACGTCTGCCCTAACCAGCCGGCCGGGCCGATCGATCTTGCGCGCTGCCATACCCTGTCAGCTTCGCTTCCAAGCCGGCTTTCACCGCTGGCCATTCGTCCCCGATGATGCTGTACATCACCGAGTCGCGGATAAAGCCGTCGCGCACCAGCATGTGCTTGCGTAAGATGCCCTCGCGCACCGCCCCCAGACGCTCGATCGCCGCCTGCGATTGGAGATTGCGCCGGTCGGTCTTGAGCTGTACGCGGACGGCGCCGAGGTCTTCGAAGGCATGGCGCAGCAGTAGGTATTTGGCCTCCGTGTTGATGCCGGTACGCTGCCAGGGTTTGCCGAGCCAGGTGCTGCCAATCTCCAACCCCCGATCGCGTCGACTGATGTTCAGATAGGTGGTACCGCCGACAGCCCGCCCGCTTGCAGCGTCGATTTGGCTGAAGAGAATCACCATCCCCTTCGCCTGGCTGTCCAGGTTGGCCGCGAGGAGCGCGTCCATCTCTGCCAGGCTGGCCGGGGGCGCTATCGGCATCCATTGCCAGATCGACGGCTCGATCGCCAGCGCGGCAAACAGATCGGAGGCATGGGCCAGGGTCAACGGTTCCAGGTGAACACAGTGTCCGCGAAGGGAGAGCGGCTGGGGGTTCATGGTCTGCTCCTACTCGGCCTCGGGCAGGTAAATGGTCATCACTCTTTGGAGGGAATTCCGTCGCCTCCGGTTCGCGCCAGCAGGCCGCCCTCCACGAGATGCCGCTTGATGGCCACCAGGCCGCTGAGGTCTTCCGCGTTGTAGTGCAGGAGCATGGCCAGTGCGTGTGCGTCGCCGTGCTGATAGCGGGTCCACAGGGCGATCGCCTCCAACCCGTCTAGTCCCGGCAGCGCCCGCTGCACGCCGATCCGTTGCTCGATCCGTTTTTGACCGCCGCGCAGGCCGTGCCGTTGACAGACCCAGCGGAGATCACACGATTCGAATCGCCGGCGCAGGTCGATCCCCAGCTGTTGGCGGATGCAGACGAGATCGAAACAGTGGCCGTTATACGTGTACAGCACACCTCCATCCGGCAAAGCCTGCGCCAGGCGCGCGGCCGTGATTTCCGGTCCCACCAGTTGCACGGTCCCGCTCGCCGGCGCGTGCCAACCAATCACCGTCAGCCGGCGCTGCCAGTCCGTTTCGATATCCAAGTAGCTCTCGTAGGTAGACGCCATGTGCGGTTCCCTGCCAGGGAGGAAGTCGGCCGTCCGGGTGTTCCCTCGCAGCAGTATAGCAGACCGGCATCTTTTTCCATCCGCGGCCCGCTCAACTGGGCTTGACGCCCTCGGGCGACTTGATATCCTCCGGCCGTTTCCAGATAGCATCGCGAAGCGAGGCGCATTCCCAGGCGGGGAAGAAGGAGGGCGATCATGCGCACAGGGATCTGGATCGTGGGTCTGTTGATGGCGCTGGACGTGACGGCCCCGGCGTGGGCCCAGCGATCGAGTTTCAGCGGCCCCAGCCCCAACGAGATCGTCTACAAGCCCATCGACATGAGCCATGCCATCGCTCCGCCGCTGGCGCCCCGTCCGCAGGCGGCACCGCTGAGCAATTTCTTCTCCAGCTTGTCGCTGACGAACTTCTTCACCTCGAAGAGCAACACGAGTGGGTTGCCCGGAACGATGGTCACGACGCCCATGACCAGTCCTGTCCAGCCATTGCCACTCCGCAGATAAACGGTCCACGGAATGAAGCGGTCGTCGGCACGTACACGAGGAGCCTCAGGCGCCCCGTGTACGTGCCGACGTTGCGTTTTCGGTTGTGTGCCTGGTCCCGGCAGGGTAGGGTAAGAGATAGCTCGAAGGGGAAGAGTTCTTACCTTCTTTGCAGAAGGGAGTTGCGATGCTTCGGAAGACTCTTTGCGGCACCGGATTCATGCTGGCGTTGGTGCTCTCGACCACGGCCCAGGAGAAAACAGACGGCTCCGATCCCAAATTCAAGGTCGAATCCAAGGAAAAACTGCTCGCGGCCGCGGAATTCGACGGCAAACTGATCAAGGTGGATGGCGAGCAAAAACAGTTGACCGTTCAGGTCACGTATTCGGAGCTGGATCCGAACAAGGTGCAGGCCAACCAGACCTACCTGGCCCAACAGCAGCTGAAGATCAGTCAGACCGTCAATATCCAGGAACGCCTCCGGCAGACCCAGAACTTCAACCTCGAAATGCAGCGCCGCCAGCGCGACGTCTACAAACAGGTTCAGAAAAACGTCGATCTCCAGGCGGCCGATGAGATCGTCGTGCGCCAATTCCTGCCCCCCGTCGAATACGACGAGAAGGGCAAGCAGCGGAAGCTCACCGAGAAGGAAAAGCGAGAGTTCAAAGGCTCCAATCCGAAGCTGCCGGGCTATAACGCAGACTTTGACAATCTGAAGCCGGACCAGATCGTCAGGGTGACCCTGGTCAAGAAGAAAGGGTCAGCTGCGCCCAAAGCGAAGGACAAGAGCAAAGACAAGGATTTCCTGGCCGACGAGGAGCGCGCGCAGGTCAAAATGATCGTGATCGTGTCGGATGCGGGGAAGTGAACTTTGCCGAGTTGCTTTCCACATCTTCTTGAGCGGGAAGCCGCAGGCGAGTGCAGCCACTCGCCTGCGGCTCCTGAGCCGAACCAATCGCAGACGAACTTACTTGCTCTCGGCGACTTCGATGACAATGCACGACACATTGTCGCGTGAACCGGAATCGAGTGCGAGCTGGCCCAGCCCATCGGCCAATTGCTGCATGTTGCTCTGGTCGCGGATGAAGTTGCGCAGCCCATCGTCCGGCACCACACCGCTGAGGCCGTCGGTGCAAAGCAGGAGACGGTCGCCGACTTGAATCGGGACCGCCTTGACGTCGGGTCCGTCGCCGACTTCCTTGCTGCCGAGGTATTTCCAGAGCACGTTGCGGAAGCGATGTTCGCGCGCCTCCGCGGCCGAAATGGTCTTGGCTTCGACCAGGGCTTGCGCCAGCGAGTGATCGACCGTCAGCTGCTCGATCTTGCTGCCGCGGATGAGGTAGGCCCGGCTATCGCCGACGCCGGCAATGGAGAGCGTGCTGCTGCCCTTCCGCCAGACGGCCAGGACGAGTGTGGTGCCCATGTTGCGCAGGTCCCGGTCCAGCGCTCCCATGGCAATGATTTCTTCGTTCGCCTGGACAATGGCCCGGCGGATAATCTGTTTGGTCTCGTCAGGGCTGGTTTCGCCTTCCAGGTGCTTCTTGAGCTCGCGCGGCACAACTTCAATGGCTCGTTTGCTGGCAATTTCGCCCGCCGCCTGGCCTCCCATGCCGTCGGCGACTAGACAGATGGTCAGGTCCGCAAACTGCTTCACCTCAATGGCGTCTTCGTTGTTCTCGCGGTAGTTGCCCAGAAGAGTACATTTGCCGAGATTGAGTGTCAGGGCCATAGGGCCACCTCGTGATTTGCTATGCCACCGCGCTTGCACCACGGGCCGGAAAAGGAGTTGCCGCCGCCAGGGTCCCTCCTCCGAGCCGCGATTCGGGACACGTCCCGAGCCCGTCGCTTCACCTGCTGAAAGTAGCGAAGAAGCGCCCGGGGAGCAAGCTCAGGGTCCACGAGCGAGGGCGCGGGAACCTGCGACGTGGGCTCCAGAGTTGCCCACTTCGCCGCCGACTCTTGTCTATCCTACCCCGCCCAGTTCGATTTGCCAGGTTTCCCCGCACACGCCGCCAAAACGCGATTTCTGCGCTCCGCCTGCCGTTGAACCGCTCGGAACAGGCCCGACCACACGGAAGCATAGTTTGCCAAATTCATCTATGCAACCAACCTGCGCCAGGGTGGCACGCCCTGAGTCTTCGAAGGGCGTGGTTGCCACAGCTCCACGCCCTTCGAAGACTCAGGGCGTGCCACCCACGTTGGAACTAGGGGGTGGAATCGACCTACTACCTTGTTGCCAACTCCTCCCGGATTGTGTAACCTCCACTGCGCTCTCCGGG
>JBGQLF010000426.1:0-7822 GCA_041499985.1 Gemmataceae bacterium | reverse complement strand
GACGGCTTCGGCAACAACACGCAGGCGTTCGAGGCCGACCTGCTCAAGGACATCCTCCCGCTGGTCCAGAAGACCTACCGCGTCAAGCCGGAGGCGGCGAGCCGCGCGCTCGTCGGCCTATCGATGGGCGGGGCGCAGTCGTGGGCGATCGGGATGGGCCATCTGGACACGTTCGCCTACGTCTGCCCGTTTAGCATGGGCGGCGGCAACGCCACGGCGGTCCTGGCCAAGATCGACCCGGCGGAGGCGAACAAGCGGCTGAAGCTGCTGTGGGTCGGCTGCGGCCGGCAGGACCGGCTCTTCGCCGGCAGCGAGCGGCTGTGCGAGGAGCTGAAGGCGAAGGAGATCCAACACGTCTGGCGCCCGTCGGAGGGGGCCCACACCTGGAGGGTCTGGCGGAAGTATCTGGCGGAAGTGACACCGCTGTTGTTCCGGTAAGGACTACTTACCCCTGCCCTCCTCTTCCCGCAGGGAGAGGAGGTGCGATGACGACGATCTACACGCATGCGGTTGTCGGACTCGGGCTGGCCGGGTGTATACCGCGCGACGGCAGCCTTGGCTCTACTGGGCCTTGGCCGCTCTCCTGCTTGTCATCCTGGACCTGGATGTCTTGTCGACCGCCCCTTACGGCACCGCGATGGGCCACCGCGGCATCACGCCTTCGCTGGTCTTCGCCCTGGCAGTCGGCGGCTTTTCTCCTACGTAGCCACCCGGCCGCGAAGGTCACTCCGCGGCCGGGGGAATGGCAGAGAAGTCTGTGTCACCATTCGACCGGGATCAACTCGGCCGTGGATGCCGCTTGCCGCGTCTAGGCTAGCTGTTGCGGGTCCGGGGCCGGTCCAGTGAGTCGCAGCCCCGGCTGGTTGGCGCAGGCTACCGCATTTCTTCGCGGCATGTCTCTTGGTAAGTGGTGTGGCTTGCTGCGCACTTTCAGCCATTTAGACAAACTATTACTGGCCCTCTTGCCGAAGTCGTTCACGCTGGCTCACCGTTTATTTGCGGCGGTAGGCCAGGGAGAAACCTTCAAATCGCAGCTGCTTGTGGGCATTGCCGGAGTCGGCGAACAGCTGCTCCAGCAGGTCGCAGACCAGGCCCGACTCGACACGATAGTAGTTGTGTTTACCGTCGCGGCGACAACCGACCAGACCGGCCATGCGCAAGAGCGTCAGATGGTGGCTGACGGCGGGCTGCGATTGGTCGAGCAGATCGCATAAAGCGGCCACGTGGAGCTCCCCGTCCCGGTCCAGGGCTAGTAGGATTTTCAGACGAGACTTGTCGGCCAATAACTTGAAGACTTCAATGAGACCGCCGATGGTCCGCTCAGAGATTATCAGCGCGGACGCCATTTTGGCGGGCGTTTTCGTGCCCCTCCGTTTGGGGTACGCGGTCGGAGTGGTAGTCAAAAGCAGAGCCCTCCACATTGTTGACCCCCGGCGAATGGGCGAACCGTTTTGAAGAACAGGTGGCCCAATCCGTCGAAGGAGAAACCGTCGCTAGCACCGTTGTCGGACCCATTAGGTTCATTCCTGTCAATCGTTCCAGGTTCTCGGCGAACGGACGTAAAAACTCGATGTCGCCACTTCGTTAAGAGACGACTCGGGATTGGACAACTGGAACGACACCGACTTGACCTGCCCCGAGGAACGTTGCAAAGGCGATGCCAAACACATTTTAATGCGTAAATATGAAGAGCATTGAATCGTGCTCATTCGGCCCACGGTGGCCGCAAGGCTCTGCAAAACAGAGAGTTATAGCTTCACTTCTGGATGGGTACTCATCGGAGGTCGGGCAAGGCACGAACACTTTGGCTGGGCCTAGGCTAACGATCCCGAACAGCTTGCCTTCGGTGTTTACACCAAACGTTGCAATCGTTTAACACCGGGGGCTGGCAAAAACAGAAAGCCCCTGGCGGCCAGGCCTGCCGCCGTCGTCCGCTTCCTGCCGGCTACCGGGCTGTTTGGTTCTGGGTGACTAGTTGTCAGAGAGCAGTTGTCATTGAATCCATGATGAATATACTCAATTATATTTGACTAGTCAAGCATATTTGTCTATTGTCGTGGAAAATGTCCAAGCATTCTTGGCTAGTCAAGCGTGCCGTGGTAATATGGATTCAGGAGGTAGGAGGCATGCAGAAGACCTTTGGCCAATTGGTTGCCGATCTGCGTCAGGAGCGGGGTCTAAGCGTCTACGCCCTCGCACAGAGGGCAGGGCTGTCGGATCAGGCCATCCACAACCTTGAACATTCGGACCAGCAGCCGTCCCTGGACACGACACGCCGGCTTGCGGCCGCTTTGGGCGTCTCGCTGGACTGGATGGCCAGTCAACTTCCCGCCATCGATCTGCCCAATCCCGCCCCTGGACGCCCACGGGGACGCCCACGCAAGGGAGATCCGGAACCGAGCCTGAAAACCGCGGCGGAGAGGCCCCGCGGGCACCCGCGGAAGGGAACATGAACGTTACGTCGAGCGAATGGCAACAACCAAAGTATCGACCGCCCCGCCCATGCCAACGAAGTCAACGCGGCTATCCGGTGGTCCACAGACACAAGGGGAGCTTCGTGATTCGTGTCACTGTCATGCACGACAGCCTTGGCATCAAGACTGAGCTTGGCACCGTTGAGTTCTTCTGCACCCCAGTCCGGAGCCGCTGGGACTATCGGTGCAGCAAGACGAACCTGCTTTCCTTTGGCCAAGCCAAACAGATCGGCGATTCGCTTACCCGCGGCGTGATCACAGGAAGAGCTAACTGCATGGAATGGCGCAAGGAGTAATCTGGCCCGTGCCCTGGGCGTGTCCTGCGAAGTGTTCACCGATGGCCTCGGAGCCGCCGAGCCGGAGAAGCCCCGCGGCAGGCCGGGGAAGGGAGGGTAAGGCGATGAGACTGCTACAGCGCAGTGCCGGCATGCTGGTACTCGGTATCTGGTTGCTGGCCCAGGGACTGCTTGTCCTGGTGCCGGCCCTGCACTTTGCTGGGAGCGGCACCTTGCTGGCCCTGCTCGCCCTGGCCGCGGGCGTGCTGATCTTGTTGGACCGCTAACCCGGTGGCCGCGTGCTGCCAGTGGCCCCAGCCTTGAGCAGCCCTATGTGCATCCAACCACGAATAGAAGGAGACTGAGAATGCCCAATGATCGACCCAGTCTGCGCGAAGCGGCTCAACGCGGCGTTGGGGCCAAGCGACCGCAAGTACAGCCGGGCGGGAAACCACCTGCCCCGCCGGTCGTGCGCACCGAGAAGGTCACGGCCGCCTGCGGTCATGAGGTGGACTTCGGACTGTTCGAGGACAAGAAGGACAAGTACCGCGATGACCGCCGTGAGAAGAAGAGGGGCCAGCTCTGCCCCGCCTGCCGGGAGCAGAAGGAGCGCGAGGTGCAGGAAGCCGCCCGGCTGCGCCGGCAGGAGAAGGCGGAGAAGCGGGTAGCACAGCCAGAGACGCGGAAGAAAAGACATCCCCCGGAACGACTGCCGGATGGCTCAGGCTTCAACGTGGTCTATGATGCCGGCAAGGAGGAATGGTCCGGGACGCTGACGGTTGGCTCCGACACCTTCACCGCCTCGGCATCGGGCGTCTTCAAGCTCTTGGAAAAGCTGGATCGATTGTATCGCAACCAGGTGCAAGCACTCGTCGCCCCAACCGTACCAACGACCGGGCCGACACCGTGACGGCGCCGCGACAACCGTAACAACCGAGGAACCCAAGCAGGCCAAGAATCGCTGCGCCGATCAATACGATCCGTGTGCTGAGAGGAAGCCAACAACTTCAGCAGGAAACCGCAGCGTTGCTGGCACACAGCAAGGAAAGGCGGAAGTGACCGGCTGCCCCTGTGCTGCCGGAGAGCTTTGGACTGTTCCTCCGACCGGTGGCCGCGGCTGCCTGAGGTCGCCGGTTCGATCCCGACTCTGTCCACCCGACACAACCCCCTGCAAGCAGGATACTTGCAGGGGGTTCTTGCTTTTCTGTTGCGGAATCGTCTCCTTCAGCCCTATTCTAGCTCGCTGGAGCCTGACCGTTCGGGTGGGAGCAGGTGAGGCCCGTGATGCTTACCTCATTGATACTTAGCTTCTTGTCTCCTTTCACGGTCGGTAGACGAGGACTGGGGCTGGGACGATGCGGACCGGACGGAACAGGGGAACTCTGTACGAGTAGGAAGTGACCACGGGAATCGACGCCGTGTAGAAAGCGGGAGTAACAACCGGAACCGGTGCCTGAAGCGCGTCAAAAGTGACAACTGGGGCAGGCGCCAGATAGTACGACACAACCGGGGCAGGCGCCGGATAGTACGACACGAGCGGGGCAGGCGCCGGATAGTACGACACGAGCGGGGCAGGCGCCGGATAGTACGGCACGACCGGGGCAGGTGCCGGATAGTACGACACGACCGTGAGGCGCCGCGGGACAAGCACCTGGGCAGAAACAGGCGCGGGAGCCACCAAGCAAACTGCGGCCACTGCACCAAACAAGAATCTGAGCATCGTGCATCCTCCTCAAAGGGGTTCTGGAACAGTCCTCCTCGGTAGGCATTCTAGCGAGGAGCAGCGCTCGCGGCAGCTGAGGTTGGCTTGAAGGCTCGCCCCTTCACAGCAAGCGGCAGGTCACAAACCATAATAAAGATCTCTACCTTCCACCAAGGCCCGCAGCTTCCGGTCCGCCACCGAGCGCAACACCATCCAGAAGCCGCAATCGGGATGCACCCACTGGATGCGCCCCGGACCCAACACCTGGACCGCGTGCTCGATGCGCTGGGCGATTGCCGCCGGCGTCTCCGTTTCATTGTCCTTGATGTCGACCACGCCGAGGCCCAGGGCGATCGAGAGTTTCAGGTCGCGAAAAACCTCCAATTCCTCGTAGCCGCGGCGGGCGAATTCCAGGACGAGATGATCGCAGGCCAGTGCATTGAAAAACGGCAACAGCTCGCGAAAGAAACCTTTCTGGATCGTCTGCCCGCCATAGTTGCCGAAGCAGAGGTGCACCGCTTTCTGGCCACGGACACCACTCAGAACGTGATTTATCGCTTCCGCCGCCAACGGACCGTCGGCAGGCGAGCCGGGTAAGTTGGCCTCATCCACCTGCACGACGGCGGCATCGATCGCTTGCACTTGCTTGCGCAAGACCTCGGCCAGGTCCAGCAGCAGCGCCCGGCGGTCGGCGTAATGGCTGTCGTGCAATGTCTTGGCGAGCATGTACGGACTGGTAACCGTGAACTTGAGTGGCTTCGCCGTCAGCCCTTTGACGGCATCATAGGCCGCGGGCAGGCTCAGCGTGCCTTCATCGAGCTTACCGTGGACGACCCCGGCCGGCTGAGCGCGGAAGCTCATGCCCGGTTGCCGGCGAAACGCCTCCAACTCGGCGCGGGTCAGCGTGGCGCGAACCCCCTGCAACGGACGCACAAAGTAGTCGATCATGCCATTGGTGTCCGGGTGGTTCACATCGAAGCGCGATAGCTCGCCGTCGGTGATCACATCGATCCCGGCCAGCTCCTGCGTCTTCAGAACCACCAGGATCGCGTCGCGCAAGTTCACCGTGTTGGGCATAGCCGTCAGCCATGCGGGAAGGGGATAGCTGCCGACTACCGTTGTCTGGATGCGCGCGGAAGAAGACACTTTTGCGTTCATGGAAGATCGCCTTTAACAGCTCACGGAAGGATGCCAGGATTCAACGGGAGTGAACGCTTCCACGGCCAACGGAAATCCCACACCGAACGGGGCCTTGGTGAGCGAGCCAATCTGGAGAAGGCCATCCTGCACGGCCAGCGTCGGCCAACCGTCACGGCTGGACCGGTACAGGTCGCCATGCGCCTTCAGCACTTGCTGCTGTACTTCTTGGGGAAACATCGAGAGGCCGGCGAAGTAGTGATGGCCGTTGCGTTCGACGCTGGCGATGCCCAGGGCGGCGCAGACAGCGAGGTCTTGTAGCAACGCGACCGGACCGATATTGGCCAGGTCTTCGCCACTGAGCAGCACCAACCGAGCCGATTGCTCGCGCCGCCGCTGTGCTAGCAGGCAGGCATTGAGGATGCCCTTGAAGACACCTTTACAGTTCTTGTGGCTGGTCCCCGCGTATCCGAGCCGCAGCGCCTGGGGCAGACTGTCCAGCTCTCCGTCCGACTCATCGATGATCAGCGGCGGCCGACCCGACCACGCTTCCAGCTGACCCACCGCGGCCGGCTCCAGGGCCACCTGCCGATGGAATGGCTGCTCGACAAACAGCAGGTGCTCGAAGAACCGGGCCAGCTCGGCTCGGCGGCCGATGGCGTCCCAGAAGGCCTGAAAGTCCGCCAGGGCGTGAAACTGCTCATTGCCATCCAGGCTGAAGGCGTAGTCGGCCGGGGCCTGGCTTTCGATAACGGCAGCGATGCCCCGCAGGCGCTCCACATCGCGTTCGAGGGCGCCGCTAACCTTGATCTTGAAATGCCGCAAACCATAGGTCTGGATGCACGCTACCAAGGATTGCGGCAAGCTATCGTCGAGGCGTTCAGCCGGCGCGATGTCGGCGTCCGTGAGCGGATCGGCTAGGCCAACCGTGTGCCGGGCGAGGATTTGGCTGCGCGGTTTCTCCGGCAAGAGGTCCGCGGGCGTGAGACCGGCCAGCGCCGGGTGGATGTCACCAAGACGGATGCCCAGTTGATTGGTGCGCAACATTTGGGCGAACGGTTGGCCCGCGGTCCGGCAGACGGCCTCGATCAGGGCCCGCTCGACCAGCGAAGTGCCGAAATTGCTTAGAAGCGGTGGCAGATGCTCGCTTCTTCCCCAATCGGCCTGAATGGCATCGAGCTGGCGCCAGGCGTCAAACGGACTGGGGGCCTGGATGCCAAGGGCACTCTGGAGCGCGTGCACAATGACGCGCAGCATCTCGTTGATTTCCGCGGCGATCGGCTTGGCCGGGTCCTTGGTGAACCACTTCGGCGGCAGATGGTCGGCCGCGATGCCGGTCGCCTGCTGGCCGTCCACTTCCACCCAGAGGCGGACGAACGCATGCGGCGTGCTGGTCATGGTGGCGATGCCGTACTTGAACGGAATGCGCGTGCGGATATCGAGCAGGTGAAGGTCACCTTGGCGGATATGGATTTTCATGACAGAGGCTTCGATTCCGGGCCAAGGTTTTGCCAGGCACGCTCAACCTGGGGCGGATTCCACCACAGCTTCAGGCCAAGGTCTGCGGTCACCACCGCCGCGGCGTTGTAGCCGCACAAGCCGGTAATATTGCCGCCGGGATGGGTCGAGCCGCCGCACAGGTACAAGCCAGCCAGCGGCGTGCGGTAACGCCCTGCGCCAGGGAAGGGGCGATGGTAGCCGATCTGGTCGTTGGCAAACGAGCCGACCAGCAGATCGCCCTGGTGCATGTTGGGAAGCAGGCGTTCAGTGTCAAGGGGGGAGCGGGTGAAGGCATCGAGGACCGTTCCCTCGGCCAGGTTCGGGGCGAAGCGTGTCCAGAGCTCCAGCATGGCCCGGCCATGGGCGATCTTCTGTGCGTCCCAGTGCCGGCTGTCGCCGTGTAGGGCATAAGGCAGCTTTTCCCACATGAACGCTGTATGTCCCCCCGAGGGAGCCTGACTGGAATCGAACAAGGTCGGGCAGGCACCCCACATCACCGTAGGCGGAATCTCCCCCTGCTCGTGCGCTGCGACGATGGCGTGGAACTGCTCCACCCGCTCCAGACCCAAGATGACCATGAACGCTTGATTCAGCTCCGGGCGCTTCTCCGCCGCCTGGTAACGGGGCGGTTCGCGCAGGGCCACATTCAGCGCGAACAGCGGCGCTAACAGGTTGTAGCGAAAGGCGGCGGCACTCTCCCGTGTGGCGCGGGGGACCGCATCCGCATCGAGCAG
>JBGQLF010000425.1:0-7822 GCA_041499985.1 Gemmataceae bacterium | reverse complement strand
CCAGGCGATCCGGTGTCAGCTTGGCCCAGGGCGATTCGCCGGTTTCCTGACCGGACGACCACTGCCAGAGCGGGATGCAGATGGCGAAAACTAACGCCAGAGCGAGCACCAACAGGGGCCATTCGCGCATCTGGCGCTGCGACGGGGTCACGGCGTGCTCAGCGTTCTTCACCATCCCAGCTGGTCCTCGAAAAAAACCCGTGGGGGCTCTTCCTCCGCCCCCGGCAGTATGATCCGGCATCAGAAGTTATCAATTCCTTGCTAACAGATTGTGCGGGACGAAAGGAGCAGTTGTCAAGTCCCGGCCAAAGCGCAACCGCTGCAAACTTCTGGTGTCTGGCCGGATCGCGCGGAGAGGACCAGGAGAAGACGGCTGGAAATAATGCTTGCCCGCAATCGGCAGCCCCGGTACCACAGACAGCGAGACCGTTTCCCATTCACTCCCTGGAGGGACACCTACCGTGAAAAACCGCGTCACTTTGCCGGCCCTCGCCGGCGCTCTGCTCGTCGTCGTTGGCGTGGCTCTACCCGGCCCGGGTGACGAGGCCCAAGTGGCCTTTCCCCGCTTCCGCATGCAAGAGATCGAAACCGGCCTCAAGGTCGGCTACGCGGTCTTGCTCGTCGATGTGAACGGCGACGGCAAAAAGGACATTGTGGTCGTCGATACCACACGCGTCGTCTGGTACGAGAATCCGAGCTGGAAACGGCGGACGATCCTCGAAGGCCAAACCAAGCCCGACAACGTCTGCATCGCCGCCTACGACATCGACGGGGACGGCCAGCTCGACTTCGCTCTGGGGGCCGACTGGAAAGGGACCAACAACAAGACCGAGGGCACGATCCAGTGGCTCAAACGCGGGAAGACCCTTGATGACCCGTGGACCCTGCATCCGATCGGCGCCGAGCCGACGGTGCACCGCATCCGCTTCGCCGATGTCGACGGCAGTGGCAAGCCCGCCCTGATCGTCGCTCCGCTCGTGGGGCGCAACAGCACGCAAAAGAACAACTGGATGGACGGGCTCCCCGTCCGCATCCTTGCCTATCGCATCCCCAAAGACCCCCTCCACGATCGCTGGGTGCCGGAAGTGCTCGACGAGAGTCTGCATGTAGTGCACAACTTTTGGCCCATCGCCTCCACTCGCGGCTCGGGTCTGGACCTTCTGACCGCCAGTTACGAGGGCGTGAGTCGACTGGCGCGCGATCCCGCCGGCAAATGGGGAGTGCAACAACTCGGCGAAGGCAACCAGGCAAATCCGAAAGGCAACCGCGGCGCCAGTGAGATCAAACAGGGCCAGCTGAAGAATGGCCGTCCCTATATCGCCACGATCGAACCTTGGCACGGCCATCAAGTTGTCGTCTACACCCCTCCCGCGGAGGGCAGCGGCAAACTCTGGGACCGGCATCTTCTGGATGAAAAGCTGCGCTGGGGCCATGCCGTCTGGTGTGCCGACCTGGACGGCGATGGCGAGGAGGAGCTGATCATCGGCGTGCGCGATAACCTCGACAAGAGCGCGAACCCTCAGGAACGGCGCGGAGTCCGGATCTACAAAGCCCTGGACGGCACCGGCACGCGCTGGGCCCGCCATATCCTTGATGACGGCGGCGTCGCCGTGGAGGACCTGGCGGCCGCGGACCTCAATAATGATGGCCGGATCGACATTGTGGCAGTTGGCCGGGCGACAGGCAACGTCCGCATCTATTGGAACGAAGGGGTAAAGTAAGATAGGGTGGTGCACGAAGGACACCAGGAGTAGGGGTCAGCGGTCAGTACCGAGTACTCAGTACTGGGTACTCAGTAATCCCAATTCGCTGGCCCCTGCCCCCTACTCCTGGTGTCCTTCGTGGATCGGTTCGCGCAGACCTATCCTCTGCCGTCGCAGTAGAATAAGTGCGGCGGCGATGTCCGTCTTGTCTCCGAGATGAGGATGCTTGTCATGAAGCAGCGCTTGCTGACGCCCGGTCCGACGCCGGTGCCCGAGGAGACGCTTCTGGAACTGGCCAAGCCGGTGCCCTATCATCGGACGCCGGAGTTTCGCCAGCTCCTGGGCGAGGTGTTGCAGGATCTCCAGTACGTTTTTCGCACCCGCCATCCGATCATCCCGTTGACCAGCTCCGGCACCGGTGGCCTCGAAGCCGCGATCGCCAATTGCTTACCTCCGGGGAGTAAAGCGATCTGCCTCATCGCGGGGCGCTTCGGGGAACGCTGGCGCAGCCTGTGCAAAGCATTTGGCGTCGAAGCCGTCAATGTGATCGTGCCTTACGGCCAAGCGGTGCAGCCCGAGCAGCTGGCGCGGGCCCTGGCAGAGCATCCGGATGCTCTCGCCGTCTGTTCGACGCTGAGTGAGACCTCGACGGGGGTCGGCCATGACATCGCCAGCTTTGGCCGACTGGTCGCCGCCACGCCCGCCCTTCTGCTCGTGGATGCCATTAGTGGTTTGGGAGCGATGGAATGTCACACGGATGACTGGCACATCGACATCTGCGTGACCGGGTCGCAGAAAGCGCTCATGCTACCTCCGGGATTGGCGTTTCTGTCGGTCAGCGACAAAGCGTGGAAGCAGATCGAGCGCCACCCGGCTCCGCGCACGTTTTACTTCGATCTGAAAAAGGCCCGGGAGAAGCTTCAGACGTCGGATACGCCCTACACGCCGGCGCATACGTTGATCCGGGCGCTGCAAGTGAGTCTGAAGCGTATCCGGGCCGAGGGGATTGAGAACGTCTGGGCGCAGACTGCCCGCAACGCCGCCGCGGCTCGGGCCGGCTTTCAGGCGATGGGACTGGAGCTTTTTGCCGCCCGCCCCGCGGATGGCCTGACCGTGGTGAAGGTGCCGGCGGGCGTCGATGGTGTGGCGTTGCAGGCCAAGCTGGAGAAGCAGTACGGTTTGAAACTTGCGGGAGGACAAGATCAGCTCAAGGGCAAGATCCTTCGTCTGGCCCATATGGGATACATCGATCAGTTCGACGTGTTGGCGGCGTTGGCGGGGGTGGAGTTGGTGCTTCTGGAAATGGGCTATCCGGTGCAACCCGGATGCGGTGTGGCGGCGGCCCAGCAGATTTGGGCCCAGGCCGTGCCAGCGGGATCGGGCAGATAGTTTCTTCGTTCGGGGGAATCGAGCCATAATTACTTTAACTGTCAATGAAGGCATGTTGGCGATTTTGAATCAGGCGAAGGACTTGGCGGAAATCCGTGATCCGGACGGAAAAGTGGTCGGCTTTTTTGCGCCGAGTGCTTTGAAGGATGCCCCAGACTATGCGAGACTAGCCGCCCTTTTCGACCATGAAGAGATTGAGCGGCGCAAAGCCAGCAAGGAGAAAGGATATACGACCCGCGAAGTGTTTGAGCATCTGAAGTCCTTGACGGAAGACGCCGAAGAGCGGGCTTACCTTCAAGAGAAAATCGACCTCCTCAGGAAGGAAGAGGAAGAAGGATGCGCTACACCGTGAACTGGCGTTCAAAGGCTCAGGATGAGCTCGCGCGCATTTGGCTGCGAGCCTCGAACCGGCGAGCCGTCACAGATGCAGCGAACCGGATTGATCGGCTGTTGAAACATTCGGCTGATTAGGTGGGGAGGCAGCATGAGGGAGACTGGTACCTTGAGGTAAAACCGTTGGTTGTAGTCTACAGCGTGAGCCCTGACGATTGCCTAGTACAGGTCATAGACGTTCGCCTTGTTCCTTGAGCGAGCGCGAAATAGGTAGTCTCAATTCCTGAACCGGACACTGGAAGAAGCCATGCCGCGCGTCTTCATTAGCGACAAACTGGAATCCCTCGGCCTCGAATTGCTCCGCCAGGCCAACCTCGAAGTCGACGATCGCTCGGGCCTGACCGGCGCCGCCCTCCAGGAAGCTCTCCAGGCCGCCGATGGTGTCATCATCCGCAGTGGTACGCGGCTTACGGCCGAGTTGCTCGAAAACCCCGGCCGGCTGCGGGCCATCGTCCGTGCCGGCGTGGGCGTCGACAACATCGATGTCGCCGCCGCCACCCGGCGTGGGATCGTCGTCATGAACACGCCGGGCGGCAACACGGTCAGCACAGCCGAGCATACCATCACCCTCCTCATGGCCCTGGCCCGGCATGTTCCGGCGGCAGACAACAGCACGCGCCAGGGCAAATGGGAGCGAGGCAAGTTCGTCGGCAGCCAGCTCGCGGGCAAGACCATCGGCGTCGTCGGCCTCGGACGCGTCGGGCGCGAAGTGGCCCGCCGAGCGGCTGGTCTCGACATGAAAGTGATCGGTTTCGATCCGGTCCTCGCCCCCGACCGGGCCGCCCAGCTCGGCATCGAAGCCGTCGCGGATCTCGAGCAGATGCTGCCGCGCTGCGATTTCCTCACCGTCCACACACCCCTGACCGACGAGACTCGGGCGCTGATCGGCGCTGCCCAGTTGGCCCAGATCAAGCAGGGCGCCCGCATCCTCAATTGTGCCCGCGGCGGGATCATCGACGAAGGCGCGCTGGCCGAGGCGCTGCGCTCGGGCCATCTGGCGGGGGCCGCCCTGGACGTGTTCGTGCAAGAACCTCCGCCTGCCGATCATCCCCTGCTGAAGCTGCCCAACGTGGTCCTGACGCCGCATCTCGGCGCCTCCACGGTCGAGGCCCAGGCGTCCGTGGCCTTGGAAGCCGCTCAACTCCTGATTGATTTTCTCAGCCGGGGGGTGGTGCAATTTGCCGTCAACATGGCGGCCGTGGACCGCACCGAGCTGGAAGAGCTGCGCCTGTACGTGGACATGGCCCGCCGGCTTGGATTGCTGCACGCGCAAATGTGCCAGGGGGCCATTCAGCGGGCCGAGCTGAGCTATCGCGGTGAGGTGGCGCAGCGCAGTACGCGGCTGATCACCGCAGCCTTCGCGGCCGGCCTGCTCGAATACCGTCTGGCGCAGAACGTGAATGTCGTCAACGCCGAGTTGTTGGCCCGCGAGCGCGGCATCGAGATCATCGAACAGAGCAGCTCCAAGAAGGGAGATTTCAGCACGCTGATCCAGGCGGACGTGGTCACGGAGAAGAAATCCTACACCGCGGCCGGCACCCTGTTTGGCAATCAATTCCTCCGCCTGGTGCAACTGGGGCCCTATCGCCTCGACACGTTCATGGATGGATGCATGATGATCTTTACCCACCGAGACGTGCCCGGCTTGATCGGCTATATCGGCACGATTTTCGGCAAACACCAGGTCAATATCGCGCAGATGACGGTGGGCCGCCAAATTGCGGGCGGCGAGGCGATCGCGGTCCTGAACCTGGACAATCTGCCGCCGGAAGAGGCCCTGCACGAAGTGCGCTCGCACCCGCAGATAAGCAGCGTCAGCGTGGTCAAGCTGCCGCAGGCAGGCGAGATGCCCGCCTGGTTTTGATAAAATTGAGATGACGTATATCTGTTTAGCCACGAGCCTCGGGCGAGCGCGGAGGTCGCGCTCGCCCGAGGCTCGTGGCTAAAGCAACGTAAGATCTGCTTCCTGTTCTCATCCGGCCACGGTGATATCCAGTGCTACTTGGTAAGGCCCCAATGCCGGTAGCCACAGAATCTTGCTCGCCAGCTTGTACCCTTCGTCGGCGCTATGCACGGTGAGGCGGATGCGCAAGCGACTCGCCGACTCGGCGCAAACCTCCACCTCCCTGGCGCCGTCGCCACAGACCGCCTGCACTTGTTGCTGTAAACGGGCCAGGGGCGAGACGACCAGGGGCGGTGACATTTCCCGGCTCGGCGGCAGGATTGCGCACGCTGCCTCGGGAGCCTCGCCCTGCGGCGCTTGGCTCACGGGTTGGCTGCGAACCGGAGTTGGGGGAGGCGTGGCAACTGGGTCGGCCGCCCGCATCATCACGGCAGGCACGGTCTCGATTGCCTCCACGGGTGCACTGGCCCTGGTTGCCAGCGGAGCCGCGTCGTCCGCCGGCGCCGGTTGCATCCGCTCGGGCGGACGATTGTCCCCCGCTGCCCTCTGCAACAGGGCGGCCTGTATCACTTTCGGAGTGCTCGAGGTAGCTTCCTCGAGCGCACACCCGCGCACGCGCCGCCATTGATTGCCCGGACTGAGGGCGTCTTCCCCGGCATCTCCCTTGGCGACCAAGGCGTTCAGTTCCTCCAGTCCCTTCTTGGCGGTCGTCGACGCCGGCTGCAAGGCCAGGGCCTGTTCGTAATGCGTGCGAGCTTCCGGCCAGTAGCGTTCCAGGGTCAGGACGAAGGCCACATTCACGTGGGCATCGACTTCATCGCAGCCGCCCTGGCGGAACTCGGCGAGGGACTCGTCCAGGTGGCCGGCGTGAGCAAGCACCAGGCCCAGGTTATTGTGGGCGCGGCGATGCGTAGGAGCCAGGGCAATGGCCTGGCGCAGGTTCATCTCTGCCTCTGCCCAGCGGCGCTGCAAGGACAGGCTATAACCCATGTCACAATAAATATCCGCGTTGCCCGGTTGAGCCGTCAACGCCTTCCGATAGAGCCCAGCCGATTCGTCGAACTTGCCTTGCTGATCACTCAGGATGGCCAGCCGCAAATAGGCATCGGCCCGATTCGGATCCCGGCGCACCGCTTCGCGGTAAATCGCCATCGCCTGTTGCTCTTCACCGCGCATTTCCAGTGAACGGCCAAGGGCGACTTGCACGTCAGCCACTTGCCGGGCGGTGATCTTGGGTCCCGCCTCAGTTGTGCTCAGCAACAGAGCGGGATTTTGCGGGCGCAGCGGGGCCTGCTGGCAACCGGACAGACCGGCCATCCACAGTGCTGCGGCCACTGAGCCTTGCCAGAATCGTGTGTCTTGTCTCATCACATCTCACCCCGTTTCGCACCAACCTGCGGTTTGCACTTGGCTGCGACAGTCTTCCTCGTGTTGGTACCTGAGGAACAGTTGGCAACCGGTCGGGATGAGCGGCCAGTTGCCGAACTGTCCCACATGCAAGCCACGACCTCAACGCGGTGTGGGAGGGGCCCCACCGGCTCCAGAAGTTCCTCCCCCGGTTGAACTACTCGGAAAACTGATATTGGATCCCAAGCTACCGAGGACGCCGCGCGTCTGCGTTTGCAGCAGCATGTTCAGGTGGATCACTTCGGCTTCGACGCCACGCAGGCCCGCATTCAGCGGTTCCGCGATCACCACTCGTTCCACGGGCACCGGGAACGGACCGCGCATCAGCTCCTCCAGGACCGTCTGCCGCCGCGCCTCGTCGAACTCCGGCCCGGCCTTAGTCCGCTCGATGACCACCGGACAGAAGTTGGAGGGCAAGAGCGCCGCGATCCTGGCGAGTTGTTGTTGGCCGCGCGGATTCAGCCGGTTGCTGCCCGGGACGAAGTCGTACTCGTACAGGATCATGCGGGCCGCCTCGCCGTTGGCCACTTGCGTCCGGCCATGGGCATAGAGGAAGGTGCCCAGCGGCGGGTCTACATAGCGGTCGGCGTGGCCCGAGCTACCTTCCGAACACCGACCCCAGCGTGCCTTGCAATTCTCCCACCAGGAGGAAGAGTCGGCAGGAAGAGACTCCGCGAGCGTTGCGGGTGTGGCGGTTCCAGCAGCGACCGGGACGACGATGACTCCTGTACCGGGCGCTGTGGCCTCGGGCAGGTGGGACGGTGGGGCGGACGAAACCTTGCTATAGTCTTGAGCTGCGACCGGCCTTGCGGTGGCCGCCGCCAGCAGCAGGCCTGTGCCCATGACCCAGCGGCGTCGTTTAAGTGACATAAGGGTCTCCATTGTATCTATTAGCGGGACGTCAGCTACCTGAGAGCGCCTTTCCGTCAGGGGGCTGACGCCCCCGTTCGCCGTCAGTCCGAAAACCCGTGCGGGCCGGCTACGTGTTTCTTCTGGAGCTTGAGGAGTTGGCTTACGTGCAGCGGAT
>JBGQLF010000424.1:0-7840 GCA_041499985.1 Gemmataceae bacterium | reverse complement strand
TTCAGGCGGTGGGTATCTGGAGTCCGGTCGTTCAGCAGCCGGCGGCGGCCGGCCAGCGTGCGGGTTTCCGTGGCGCTGCGGGAGCGGACACGGCGGTGCCAGGCAGCCAGGCCGGGGTAACTGCCGAAAAAAGCATCCCGGTAGCGCCGGGCCTCTTCCTCGGTCAGGTCCAGGCCGTATTGCCCTTTGGCGTACTGGCAGAATCCCCGCGCTCCCATGCCGTACAACAGACCGAAATTCAAAGCCTTCGCCAGCTGGCGGTCTTGCTTCGTTACGTCCGTCTTCCCCAGGACATTGCGGGCTGTGATCGTGTGCAGGTCCTCGCCGCGCTGGTAGGCGTCAAGCAGCGCCTGGTCGCCGGACACCTTCGCGGCAATCCGCAGCTCGATCTGCGAGTAATCGGCCTTCACCAGGACGCGGCTGGGCGGGGCCGTGATGCAACGGCGGTAGTCACCGCGGGGTAGCTGCTGCATGTTCGGGTCGCTGCAACTCATCCGGCCGGAGGCCGCGCCGATCTGGCGCCAGGATGGATAGACGCGGCCATCAGCGCGCACGTGAGCCAGCCAGTCGATGCCGTAAGTGGTACCACACTTGCGAGCCAGGCGGTAGCGGCGCAGCAGTTGTGCCAGCGGATGCTCGACAGCGGCCAGGGTCTCGTCGGCGGTGTCCTCGACGGTACACCCGGCCAGGGCCAGGGCTTCCTGCGCTTGCTTGGGGCTGTCCCAGTTCCAGCCGCCGAACAGCTCGCCAGGCTTCGGAGAGGCAGCCTGGTGCAGCTCCTGGCGCAGGTGGGCGGCCTCTTTGTCGGCGGCGCCGGCCAGGGCCTGCCAGGCCTCCCGGTCGAGAGCCACCCCGTACTGTCCCATCCAGACAATGGCGGGTAGGCAGCGCTGTTCGATCTGAGCGCATTCGAGCAGGTCGGCTTCCTGAACCCTGGCGGCCAGGACCCCGAAGAGCGGGGCCAGTACGTCCACGTCGAGGGCGGCGTAGGCCAGCTGGCTGTTGGTCAGCGCGCCGGACCAATCGGACTGTTGTCCGCCCTTGTCGAGAGTCCGGCCTAGCCAGCGCTCACAGCAGGCGGCCAGGGTGACGCGCTCGTTCGTGCCGGCGGTAAGCAGCTGGGCCAGCAGCATGGTGTCGTGGACGGTGCCGGCCGGCGTGAAGCCCAGCCGGGCCAGGAACGCCAGGTCGAAGGCGGCGTTGTGGGCGACCAGCTCCTTGTCCGCCAGGACTTCCCACAGCGGCGTGGGGTCCACCGCGAAGCAATCGACCAGGTAACTGAATGTCTGTCCATCGACAGTATCGCAGGCCAGGGAGATCAGCCGAACGCGACCGGTGCGGGGGTCCAGGCCGGTCGTTTCCAGGTCGAGGCCGACTAGGGCCGTGCCGTCGAGGGCAGCAGCCACGGCGTCCAGGCCGGATCGATCCCGAACCAGCAGGTAGGTCGAGGCGCCCGACACTACCTCCAGGCACCCGACACTACCTCCCCCGTCCAGCTCCGTGCCGCTCTGCCCGTTTGCGGACTCCGTTCCCTCTGTCCGACGCCCGACACTACCGACACTACCTCGATTTTCCTTGGAAATATTGGGGTTCGGCAGGGTAGTGTCGAGGGTAGTGTCGGGCGTCGGGCGCCGCTCGTCGTCGGGGTCGTCCTCCTCTTCCCAGGCGGTAGTGTCGGTTGTGTCGGGCGTCGGATGCAGTACGAATTGCCGGGCCGGCTGCCCCCCTCGTTCGGTCCTAGCCGGCTCCAACCACGTCCCCAAACCAGCCTCCACCAGGGCGTCCAGGGCTGCCTGAGCGTGCTCACTGGTAGGATACTTCCGGCTGTTCGCCCGTTGCAGATGCCGAACAGTGATCCGTCCGTCCTTCGCCTGGATGAACTCGACCAGGCGGCGAGCATCCCGTTCCTCGGCCGTTTCGGACAGCATCGAGTAGATGCGGCGGGACTCGCCAGCGAACCAGCAGGCCAGCGTGATGCCGGCTTCAATACTTCGGGGGCCAATGGGGCGCAGGTCGCTCGTATCGAGACTGACGTGTGTGACCGTATGATGGATCAAAGCGATTCGGGCGGCGTAGGCTTCTAACTTGCTGTAGGCTGCGGCCAGCTCTCCCTCGACGGCGACCTGTTCCTTCGCCCAACTATCGTAGAACGCTACCCAGGCTGTCTTGCCGTCTGGGGACAGGGTTAGAACGTGCGGCTCCTTCTCTCCCTTCTTGGCCTGAAAGTCGAGGGCCAGCAGCTTGTCGAGGGTCTCCTGGTAAGCTTCCTCTACTTTTGAGGCAACCTCGGCCTCGGACCACCTCTTGGTTCGCCTCGGCGGCATGGCCATCAAAAGGCGGGCGGCCAGGCCGGCGTCGAGGAACGCTGGCGTCAGGGCGTTGGCAAGAACACCGGGCTGGATCCCCCCAGTGATTGAGACGGCAGCGCGCTGGATGTAAAGTGTCTGTCGGTCCGCCGTCTTTCGGTCCACAACGACCGTACCCGCCCGGAACATCTCCAGCCAGTTGGGCAGGTCGGTCCCCCCCTGTTTGCCCTTGTAGCGACCGAAGGAACTGAGCCATCCCGCAAGCTCGTCACGGGCCACCAGGATGCCGCGCGGGTTATCCTCCAGGATCTCCGCCAGCTTCTCAATCGTGGTGTCAGAACAGACGACGCGGTGGAGGACCGGCCTTTCAAGCTGGTCGTCATCCTTCGCCTTCTGTTTTTCCTCTTCGTAGCGGGCCTTGGCGGCTTTGTACTCATTCAGCAGCTGCCGTTGCACCCGGAAGAGGTACGCTACGCCCTTCAGGTAGGCCGGGGACTTCAACGTGCCCGAGTCCCCAACGATCGCTGACCAGATGATGCACGGTTCTTCCCAGCCGCGTTTCAAGCGAATCGTCCGGGTATTGCCGATAACCGATGCGGCCACGGCCAGGACAGGCAGGGCCAGGTAAGCAGGGTCGCAGTTCAGCGCGAGCGCCCCCTGACGGACGTATTCAGCCAGCGCGCTGGGCAGGGCCTCGACGGGGAAGGGCCGATACGGTTCCAGTGCCCGCACCGTGCGCGTCGAGGGCTTCGTCCTCAGAACCCGCGCCAGGTCCAGCCATTCACGTACCTGACGCACAAGTTGATCGCCATGCTCACCGAGGAGCTTCGCTACCGTCGGCCAACCGGTCGTTTTGCCGTCCCTTTCCTGCTTGGCCGCGGTTCGCATCACCGTCTGCACGCGCTTGCGATCCTCCTCATCGCCGGTCGCCACGGCCAAGGCTTCGACGAAGCGCTCGGTCCGGTCTTGCTGCCACCCGGATCGCAATAACCCGCCGGCCACAGCCAGGAACGCATCCTGGCGCGTCCCTTTTGCCGGCCAGTGCCGGGCGAGCAGAGAACAGGCGGCCACCTCCCGCACAGCGCGCTGCAAATCGGCCAGCGCCACTTTGGCCGGGTCGGTGAGTGTCACCCAAGCGATGCACTCGCCACTGTCCTTGTGGACCGAGGGGGGGAAGACGGTCTGTCCCCCGGTCCCCCGCAGCTCAACCAGCATGGCGCCGTTCAGGTCCCTGTACGGTTCTTGTGCCGCTGGCAGGGCGATGTTCGTGCGATAAATACGATGGGATTTGGGGGCAGTCAGGCGTCCGAATACCCATCCGGTTGGGGGCAGCAGCAGCGGGGCAGCCCGTACGGCCTCGGAACAGTCCAAGTCCACGTCATGGGCGTTGTGCGACGGCTCGCCGTTCAAGACGCCAATATTACGGGCCTCGCTGGGAGGAAAATGTTCGTCGAGGGATGCCGCAGTGAGGCGCAGGGAGAGGTAGTCAGCATCGACAGGCTGCTTGCTGCGAGGAAATAAGGGAACCGGGGCCAATCCCTTTCCGATGTACAACTCCGCGGCAGAGCGGGCGTCGAGAGGGAAGGCACCGTTGCGGCCTGGAGGCGCGGTACTCATGGCACACCTCCGCGCTCGGCCAGCAGTTCAGCCGGGTCGCCGCGCAGCCAGCAGAGGCTGTCGTCCAAGGCGACGTACTCGACAGCGTGCGGGCAGCAGCGGCGCACGTCTTGCTTGTCCGAAGAGGAATGGTTCGTCATAATGCCTCATGGAAGATGCAGCGGCCGCCGGGACTCGAACCCGGATCCTGGGATGCGCAATAACCCTGCTCTATCCATTGAGCTACGGCCGCCGCAATACACCAGCCGCGGCCGGCCTACACGGGCCGGCCGTTGTGCTGCGCGGACTGCAATGCCTCCCAGGCCTTCCGGTTCGGGCAGCCAGCGGCGCACCACGCCTCCAGCTCCTGCCGGCGCCAGCGCGTTACGCCGGGGCCGATGTGGACTGGGGCGGGACAGCGGCCCGCGGCCTGCCAGCGATACCAGGTCGCTTCGCTCACCGCACAAGCCACGGCCGCCTGCGCAGCGGTCAGCAGCAGCGGCGGCAGGGGTGGGGTGTCGGCAGCGGGCAAGGCGGCATGGCGGCAGGGCCGGGGATCAGCTGGCATGAGCAACCTCCCGGTTTGTCGCCGCCCGCTCGGCCAGGATCCGCTCGACAGTGGACAGGTTGAAGAGCAGCTTGCGGCCAGCTCGCAAACAGGGTAGGCGGCCGGCGAGGGCTTCCCCGCGCAGCCATTCCCGGGACAATCGCAGCCGGGTCGCCAACTGGTGAAGGGTGAGTAAATCGCTCACGGCCCAATCCTCCGAAACGGTGATAAGGCCGTTTTAGAAGGTGCCCGTGGGAAAAACGGGGGTAAGGGCGGGGGAAGGGCGGGGAAACGGAAAATCTCAGCTATTTCGGGGGGGGCCGGCCAAGCGGAAGGCTCCGGCGGTCTTTCCCTTCACAATCATCTTGCCCCATGCGGGGTGTCCCTTGAAAAGATCGACCAGCCGCTTGCTCTCGGCCTCAACTTCCGGGTGTTCTAGAATCGTCGCCTGTCCGAGTTCAGGAGTACCGTTCTCCCATGCCTCCCACAACACGTTGACGCAGGCTGCTTGCGCCGGCGAAAAGGTGTAGTCATCGCCGTACCAATATACAGAGCGGAAGTCCTTTGAATGCCTTGCGGGTGGTAGAGGCTCGCTTTTGTCCTCCTGACTGTCCTGGCTTGGACTCCCCATGCGCCTCTGTTCTGCGGCCTTTGCCGCTTCAAACTGGATCTCGGCTACGATAGACTGGCCATCGGGGAGTGTCAGTATCTGAAGACGCTGGCGGACCACTTCAAACTGTCCGGTGAGCACTGCCAAGTCCATGCGGGCGGATTCGTCCATCAAGCACCGCGCCCACCCGATGGGATCTGCCGCACTCCAGATTTCTGAACGGACGCGCCTGCTAAGAGCCAAGGCTGCCAGGTGTGCGTTCGCCTCGACAACCTCACCGAAAGAGGCTGACCCGCTCCGCACGGCGTTCAGTTCGTTGACCACGGCCAGAACAGCCGCTTGGTTCTCATTCCAACCCGATCGCAGCTGCTCTATCCACTGAGCAACCAGACCCAGGGCGGGATCACCTTGAGCAGCGGGCGGTCCTGCCAATAGTCGGCGAATCCCATTAGCCAATGTGGTGTGATACACGGCTGCGTTGAACGCAGCCAATAAGTCAGGCGGTAATGGACCTATAACAGCTAACGGGTAGGTCAGGCAAGCAGCAGGTGTTGACGGATCGTAGATCGGGAAATGCCCGGCTGGGCGCTTGCTTTGGTCATCCTCGCCCTCTGGGGCATTCGGCGCTCCCAGTGGTTCCCCAACCGTGGCCCCTCCTGCCATAGTCTCTCCCTTATGGTATCCCTGTCCGCATAGTCCGAGAACGGAGCGCTCTGCTGCGTTTAGCTTTGGAGGGATGCTGCAAGCGGATAGTACAGGTTTGCTCGGGCGGCCCAGATTCCCCCCGAGGATCGCACCGGGAGCAGGGGGGCGGCACTCGGGCAGCGCTTGGGCCGGCTGGTAAAGTAAGTCTAGCTGCGCGGCCAGGCTGGCCAGTTGCGCCGTCCGCCCAGCCAGCTCGGCGGTTTTGGCCAGCACTAGATGGCGTAGCGCTCGCACGTCGCCATCCTGGATACACCACCCATACTCCCTCATACAGTTGGCTGCCGTCGCGGCCAACCCTAACAGGTTGCCCAGTTGGGACGCCTCGTCAGAGGTCAGATACTGCTGCCAGTCGCCGATCGCCATAACCAGCCACCGCTGGCCGCCCCAGGCGGCCGTACCCATGCGTAGTGACTCGGTACGACCGTCGGCCAGGACGACGGGGGTGGGGCAGATATCCCACTCCACGGGGATAGACTCGCCGGCGGGAGGTTGTCGGGGGGGGATGGACAGCTGGCCGAAGATCATGTGGCCGAGGGTCACGTGCATGCTGGCGCTCCAGGGCGTCGGACCGGCTCGGGGGGCTGCGGCAAAGTGAGGCACCACAGCCCTCCTTGGTCCGCGGGATAGAACTTCCCTGCCGAAACTCGCTGAGGAGGCAGTCCTTGCCACGGATTTCGGGGCGGTAGGTATGACAGGTCAGCTAACCCGGCTGGACCGAAGCCGAGGCTGGGCTTCTATCCGGGGGTCGCTGGAAGGGCACCGCTGCGCGGTGTATTTCGTCGATTGTGCGGCTCAAATCTACTACGTGAAACAGAAGTCCTTGACCAGGCTGCCGCAGAGCGGAGACCAGATTCTTACCCGTCCGCGCGTACACGTCGCGGCCGTCGGTCACCAGGTACGTCTGGGCGAGCGGGTGCCGGGCGAGTTCTTTCTGGCGGAGCAAGAACGCCACCACCTGGCGCAGCGATTGCAGACTGATCCCGGCTTCGCGCAGCTCCCGAACGACCCGCAAGGCTACTAGGTCCGGGAAGCTGTAGATTCGCCGCGTCCCCGTCCCTTGTGATCGGGCAATGCCGGGCGAAAGAAAGCCGGTATGGTCCCAGTAGTGCAACGTCTTCGGGTTGACGCCAGTGATCGCTGCTACCTGGGGTGTCCGATAGCCTTCCACGGTCTGACCTCACGGCGGCAATAGCCTAAGCTACTTAGACTAGGCCGATCTTACCGAAGAGATGCAACCCCTGGAAGGCGAATTGGGCAAGTTTTGCAGAAAGCCGAATCCTTGCCGACTGAAGGACCTCCTCTCTTCCGGACTACCCGAAGTGGATGGCTTTGCCCATGATGCTCCTGTGCGCGTCTCCCTTTCACGTACTCCCGACCAGCGCCAAGATCGCCCGGCGGATCGGTTCAGAGAGTTCAGGCCAGGCGGCCAGGACGCGGGCCAGGTCGGGGTCGGTGGGGATGGCTATCGGGGCCGGGTTTTCGCTCCCGGGCGCAAGCTGGGGCGCAAGCTCGGCAGCTGTATCGTCGGAAGTCTTATGGGGTAAGGAGTTACGTTCTGATACCTTCGGCCTCCGGAGCCGAAGGTTGGGGGTTCGAGCCCCTCCGGGGATACTGGTCTCAGCTACTCTCAATTGGTCGCAATCGCTCTCCTCTCCCATCACCTGTAAGGGGTCAGGAGACCAAGAACCAAGAGGAGCAGCGGAAGGCCCGGGTGCAAGCCAGGCCTTCCGCCATCCACTGCCCTCGATCGAGCAGAGTTCAGATCGTCACGTTCGGCTGGGAGGTGGTACTCTCGGTCGGGGTGCTGCTACTGCCGTCCGCCGGCGTGCTGCCACCGTTGTCGCCACTGGTGTTGTCACTCGTACTGCCGCCAGCGTTTCCGCCCGTGCTCCGGCCTGCACTGAAGTCTCCGCCCGCGATGGGCATCGGCGCGACGCCCGTGAGGGGCGACGGCACGAGGCCAACGGCGCCGGAGCCTGTGGCTCCGCCACTGCCGCCGTTGCCGTTGGCAGCATTGTCGTCACCCGTGATGGGCGACGGCACGAGGCCAACGGCGCCGGAGCCTGTGGCTCCGCC
>JBGQLF010000423.1:0-7846 GCA_041499985.1 Gemmataceae bacterium | reverse complement strand
GCAACTCTCCGACCTCGGATTATACCCGCACGGGGCCAGTAAGCAAGAAGGAGAATTTGGGCATCTGGGGGTAGTTCAAGTTTGGGGTGGAAGACGGCGGTCCTTCGTGTCACTCCGCCGTCGGTGTTCGCGCCCGGCCGTCTCGGCCATTGACAAGCCGCACTTGTACATCTGGTCCCTGAATATGGTGGACCAGGTGACGCGGCAGGAAGCAGTGAATCGTCACGCGGTTGTCACGGAACTGTTGCCGGTAAATCTCCGCGTGCGCTCCCAGGTAGGCAAGCACTCGGCCATTGCCCGCGTCCGTCTCGATCTCGGCATCGGCGAAGTCGGCGCTGAGCGCTTCCATGACCGCTTCCTGAAGCGTGTCGAGCCCTTGCCCGGCCAGAGCGCTGACCGGCACCGCCCGCGGATGATGGCTCAGCAGCACATCGAGATAAGACCGGTCCGGCAAGCGATCGACTTGGTTGAGGACGAGCACGGTCGGCTTGCTCGCGCAGCCGATCTCCTGCAACACCTGATTGACCGCCTTGATCTGTTCCTCGGCCGCCGGGTTGCTGGCGTCCACCACGTGCAGGAGCAGCCGGGCCTGGCGCGTCTCCTCCAACGTGGCCTTGAACGAAGCGATCAAGTGATGCGGCAGTTCGCGGATGAAGCCGACCGTATCGCTGAGCAAGACCCGGCCCCAATCCTTCAAATGCCATTGCCGAGTGCGCGTGTCGAGCGTGGAGAACAGTTTGTCTTCCACCCAGACGCCCGCACCCGTCAGGGCATTCATCAGGGTGCTCTTGCCGGCGTTGGTATAGCCGACGAGCGAAACCGTATGCTCCTCCTGCCGGCTGCGCACTTCGCGTTCCTTGCGTGCCTGCACTTCGCCCAGCCGGGAACGCAAATCGCGGATGCGCTGGTCCACCAGCCGCCGATCCTCTTCCAGCTGGGTCTCGCCAGGGCCCCGCAGGCCGATGCCACCGGTGAAGCGCGACAGGTGCGTCCACATGCGCCGCAGACGCGGCAGGGCATATTCCAGCTGCGCCAGCTCGACCTGGAGCCGCGCTTCCACGGATCGCGCCCGCGTGGCAAAAATATCGAGGATGAGTTCGCTGCGGTCGAGGACCTTGACGTTGGTGGCTTTTTCCAGGTTGCGCACCTGGGCGGGCGAGAGGTCATTATCGAAGATGACGACGTCCGCGTTGGCCGCCTCAACTTGCTCCTTGAGTTCGGCGAGTTTACCTTTACCGATGTAGGTTGCGGGGATGATGTCGTGCCGCCGTTGGACCAGGCCGCCGACGACCACGGCCCCAGCGGTGGTGGCCAATCCCCGCAGTTCCTCCAACGGGTCACTGCTGATCCAGGGCCGCTCGGGCAAGGCCACGCTGACCAGGAAGGCGTGTTCCCGATGGACGGTCAATTCATCGCGAGTGATTTCGAGTGTCACGTTGGGTTGTTTACCCTCCTTTTGTGTACCATTTTAACATCCGAGGCCGAGCGGGAGCCAGGGAGAAATTCCGGCAGACCTCTCCCAGCTGGCCGTCCTTGGCTTCAGGGCAAGTAGAGTCGTCCCGTACCCCGATATTTGTCGATGTCAAACAGGTAGTCCAAGAACCGATCCGCGACCCATCCGGCATAAGACGGATCGGCCAGCACCCGATCAGCGTTAGCCAGTGTGAACACTGGAAGACTCTCCGGCGTGTTGTGGAGCCGTATGGTCCCTTCGAGAGAATCCGATCCCTTCTGGTTGCGATTGGCCGTAAGGAGGAACAGTTGCTCGCGCTGGCACGTTTGCCACACTACCAAGTCTGAGGTGTTGGGCATCAAACCGAGGTCTTGAAAAGTTGGCGTGGTGAAATTCAAATGCGACCAGAGCTCACGCCGCGAAGGCTCCTGGAACCGACCAAGGAGCACCCGCAAATGCCCCGTGACGTTTACGTCAGCCAGTATACCCGGCACCATTACCCTCCTGGTTCTGGAGGCGCCGACGTTCGTTCAGCCAGGCCTCCATCTTGGCCCGCGACTGCTTTCGCATTTCTTCGATTTCGGGCGGATTTCCCCTGGCGTTACGTTCCTCAATCTCGCGATGAACAGCCATCACCTCCGCCTTGTGGGCCTCGATGTATTGGATGGCGGCCTGGATTTGTTCGACGGAAAGCCGAAACAATTCGGCAATGGCAGCCGGTTGCCTGCCGGCCTCCAGGTAGTAAGCCACGTCATAGACCGTGATGCGGGTGCCTGCAATGCGTGGGCCACAGATGTGGTCGATGCCTGCGATCTCCATAACGACCTCCAATTGCACTCAAGCCGCGGCTCTTGCTGAAGAAGCACGCGGACTGTCGTATTCATGAATAATGGTTGCATCCATAGAAGCCCCCAGAGCACGGACCCGCCATGCCAGCCTCCCTGTTGCAGGGTTGCGGCGCCTGTCGGTTGCTCCCTGGACACCCCTCTGGCATGGAAGGTTCAACCAGACTATCATGCCTAACGGCGAGGGTATCCGGCGCCGGCCGCAACTAGCCCCGGACTTTCATTCTATCGCTTTCCCTAGCGCAGGAGAATCGGACCTTGTCTCTCGTTGTGCAGAAGTTCGGCGGCAGCAGCGTGGCCACGGCGGAGCGCATCATGGCGGCGGCGCGACGGGCGCTGCGGGCCAAGCAGGCCGGAAACCAGGTCATCGTCGTCGTCAGCGCCCGTGGCCACACGACCGACGAGTTGATCTCCCTGGCCCGTGAGATCAACGAACAGCCGCCAGCACGCGAGATGGATATGCTCCTGTCCACCGGCGAGCAGATTTCCATCGCCCTCATGGCCATGGCCATCCAGGCGCTGGGGCAGCCGGCCATCAGCTTCACAGGTGCCCAGATTGGTATCGTCACCGATAGCTTTCACACCAAGGCCCGGATCAAGAACATCTCCACGCAGCGGATGCGGCAGGCCCTGGACGAAGGGCGCATCGTCATTGTCGCCGGCTTCCAAGGGATCGACGAGAATTACAACATCACCACCCTGGGCCGTGGCGGCTCCGATACGACCGCGGTTGCCCTGGCCGCTGTCATGAAGCATGATCCCACCTCCCAGAACGGCGAGGTCGGCTGCGAGATTTACACCGACGTCGACGGCGTCTATACCACCGATCCGCGCATCGTGCCCGAGGCGCGCAAGATCGACGCCATTAGCTATGACGAGATGCTCGAGCTGGCCAGCGTCGGCGCCGGCGTCATGCACTCGCGTAGTATCGAGTTTGCCAAGAAATTCGATGTGCCGCTCCAGGTCCGCAGCTCGTTTAGCGATGTGGAAGGCACCTGGATCGTGCCGGAGACCGAGTGGATGCGCAGCACCCCGGTCTGTGGCGCGGCCCTGATCCGCGATGAGGCGCGGATCAACCTCGACGGCGTCCCGGACCAGCCCGGCGTCAGCCACCGCGTCTTCTCGGCGATCGCGGCCCAGAACATTGTCGTGGACATGATTGCCCAGAATGCCGGCAGTGGCGGCCGAGCCGCCATCGGCTTCACCGTCCTACGGAACGAACTACCGGCAACACTCGCGGTGCTCCGGCCGCTCGCCGCCGAACTCGGCGCGCGGGTCTTGCACGAAGAGGACGTCAGCAAGGTATCCGTCGTCGGCACCGGCATGCGCACGCATACCGGTGTGGCCCAACGGATGTTCGCCGCCTTGACCGCGGAAAACATTAACCTGAAGATGATCACGACCGGAGATATCAAGATTTCGGTCCTGGTAGACAAGACGGACGGGGCGCGGGCGCTGCGAGCCGTCCACCAGGCCTTTGGGCTGCACGAACGACGCCCCGAAGCCGGCTCGGCTGGGCTGGCGAACCCGAGCAGCTTCCGGCCGCGGCCGACAGCGCTCGTGGAGGAAGCCTCCCGTGAACTGGCGGCACGGACGCAGCAGCTCTCCAGCATGGAGGATATTGTTGTCAGCGATGTCGTTCTGACGACCGACCAGGGCCGGATCACGATCTACGATCTACCGGATCGGTCGGGGAACTGTTCCGCCGTCTTTCAGGCCGTGGCGGCCGGCGGTATCGTGGTCGATATGATCGTGCAGAATCTGACCAGCGCCGGTCGGGCCGAATTGTCCTTCAGCGTGCCGCGCGATGACCTGGAGCAGGCGCTGTGCTTGACCCAGAACAAGGAACTCCTCCCCAACTCGGCCACACGGGTGGTGGCAGACGCAAACATCGCGCGCCTGTTCGTCTTCGGCGTCGGCATGCGCACACACACCGGGGTCGCCCGCCGCATGTTCGGCGCGCTCGCGCAACGCGGGATCAACATCGCCATGATCAACACCAGCGAGGTGTGCGTCAGCGTGGTGGTGGACCGCAGCCGGGGGGAGGAGGCGCTAGCTTGCTTGAAGGCAGCCTTCAATGTGCCGTGAGTCAGTAGCCGGTCACACAATACAGAAGGCGGGTTTTGGGAGCGCATTCCACGTCCCACAACCCGCCTCTTATTGTTCTTGGCAACGGACTGCTGACTATCGTTCACCACTGCGTGAGCGTCTGCGAAGCGATGCGATTGAGGCTTTCCTGGGTAACCGTACCTGGCTCGCCGCACGCCGGACAATGAAGGATTCCTGGGGCAGTAACGGCGGCGAAGAGCATATCCTCAAACGTCTCGCCATCGCCGACGGCGAACCACGGGCCGATATGGGTCATCCTTTCTAGGGCTTCGGCGGCCGGATCGTCCTGCGGGACGGGATAGCTGCGTCGGCAGCCCGGACAGTCCAGTTCCATATGCATGAAGTACCTCCCGAGTTCTCAAGGAGACCGACATCGTTACCTGATTCCTATGCAAATTCGATACCAGAGCAACCAGAGGTGCTGGAGTAATCGCCGGTTTCTTCGCAAAGACTGAGTCTGTTGCGGGTTTCATCTGAACTAATGTTCAGAAAATAGCTCACGGTAAGGCCGTACGTTGGAGTTAGTGTGCCGGCAATTGTAGAAAAGGGTGACGCCAAGCTACACGCCTGGCCCCCGCGGCCGATCGGTGTGTGTAAGAAAGCAGCAACAACAAGAGTACGAGGTGTATCGAAAACGATACATCGAATCCGGTACCCGCCGTCACTGCGGATGCACTAAAGACCATTTTAACGGTCCACAATGAAGATACTCGGCGGCCCAGGCAGTCCCGGGAAGGCGCGCGATCGCTACCGACCGCCGTGCCGCCTTTTCAATTCGCGCGGAAAGTATCGATCCTGATGCACCCCGGGCCGGGGCTCTGGGTGGAAAGTCTTTGACTCATAGCTTGTCTATCTTTACCATCTGACCTAAGCTTCCCACGTTGATGAGTCGCCCAGGAAGACCTCGAGCGGCTTGCTGGGACGCCGTGTTTCTGGGATCTCTGGTCAAGGTTTTCGGAGGGAATGACGCATGTACAGCGTGGTTTTGATGGCGGCTTTGGCGACGGGCAGCAATGCACCGGCTGGTCACTGGAACTGCGGTTGCCACGGCTCCTATAGCTGCTTTGGCACCTACGGCAGTTGCTACGGTTGCTACGGTGGCACGTACAGCTGCTACGGTGGCTGCTATGGTGGCTGCACCGGGTGTTACGGTGGTGGTTGCTGGGGTTGTTACGGCGGTTCCTTTGGCAGCTGCTACGGCTGCCACGGGTGCTATGGTTGCTATGGCTGCTATGGCAGCGGCTATGCAACGGGCTACACACCGGCTCACGTTCAGCCGGCGATGCCTGGGGCTCCGGGAGCAGCCCCGGAAAAGGTTCCCGCCCCGAAGCCGGAAGAGAAGAAGGTTTCCGCGGCCAACGCCGCCAAGCTGATCATTGATCTGCCCGCCGACGCCAAGCTGTTCGTCGATGACCAGCTCATGAAGACCACCTCGGCTCATCGGGTCTTCAACACCCCCACGCTCGAGTCGGGACAGACGTATTTCTACATCCTTCGCGCCGAAGTGGTCCGCGACGGCAAGTCACAATCCGAGAGCAAACGGGTGATCGTCCGAGCCGGGGAGGAGATTCGCGCCGCCTTCCCTGAACTTGATGCCATCAGCACGGTCAAGGCCGAAGTGAATGGCGAACGCTAGGTCGTCACTCTGATGAGCTGAATGCCTTCAGGCCCACGGACCAAAGTTCGTGGGCCTGATGTTTTCCCTGGTCACACGGGATCCAACGGCGCCAATTGAAGCGCTTCCGAAGGACAGACCAAGACGCATAGGCTACAGCTGACACATTCCCCGGGGCGCGGCAGCCAAGGAAAAGGACCGGCCATCTCCAGACAGGTTGTCGGACACACCGCGACGCAATCGCCGCAGCCGGTACAGCGGGTCTCATCCAACAGGGGGAGCTCAGGCAGGCTCATGGCTCACGGTCCGGGAAGGTGTCGCGATCGGACGGAGAGCGAGGCACCGCAGCAGAAGGCTCCCGCGGCTTCGTGTCCAACAGCCCCGCCACGATCTCGGGAAGCAACGTGCGGGGCAGCGGCGGAAACAAGACATACGCGGCTCCAAGGTCCCACGCCAGCCCCGCCAGTTGCACATCGTCGCTATCGCCGACCACCACAATCGCCGTATCGGGAAACAGTCCGCTGACGCGCTCGAGCAGCTTCAGCTCTCGTTCCAGATCTCTTCCTAACTTCAAGACGAGCACACTCGGACCACCCCGACGCAGCAGCCGCAGACACGATTCCAGACGGCGGGGCTCCCGAAGCGCCCAAGCCTGGCTCGCCTGCGAGCGCCGCAGCAGCCCGGCGAGGAGACCATCGGTTTCGTAGACCAGGACCTGGGGATAACGCATAACCGTACCCAAATTGCAGATGTAAGATTGCAGATTGAATGGCACACTCTTATCTCACATCTGCAATCTCACATCTGCAATCTGCAATCTTCGTCCGTGATTCCCAGCGCCTCCAGCCGGCGCAGCAAGCGCGGACGCCAGATCGACAACAACTCCGCGGCTCGACTCCTATTGCCACTGGCCCGGCGCAAGGCCAGGACGATCAACCGGCGTTCGGCCCGCTCAAGCAGGTGGTCCAGCGATAGCGGACGTTCTGCTGCCGTAGCGCTCGTGCGCTCCAGGTGGACGGCCAGGCGCAGGTTTGCTGGCAGGTCCAGGGCGTCGATCTGCTCGCCCCGGGCACGGAAGCGAGCCCCTTGCAAAACGGTGTACAATTCGCGCAGGTTCCCGAGCCAGGAGTAGGCGCGCACCAAGTCCCACGCGGCAGACGTCAAGCCAATCAGGCAGTTGGCGCCATCCGAGTTGAGCTGGTCGAGGATTTGCTCGACCAGCGCAGGCAGGTCCGCCGGACGTTGCCGCAACGGTGGCAGGGCGATCCGCAGGGTAGTCAAGGCGCAGTGCAAGTCTTCGAGCAGCTGGCCGGCCTGGACTGCTTCGGCGGGATCGACGCTACAGCCTGCGATCACGCGCGGTCCGTCTGGCGCCCGGTCCTCGTGGAGATCCTGGCAGAGCATGACCTGGAGATCGCGCGGCAAACGAAACAACTCATGAAGATAACACGTGCCGGAACCGGTGCGCCAGACCGCGCTGCCCTCGCCGAATAACGCAGCCGTGAGTGCGGCGATCGGCAAACGGCCGCAGTCAAGAGCAACAAACGGTCTGTCGCGGGTAACGCTTTGAAAATGAAGGGTGCGAGCCACCCAGCGCTTGCCCGTTCCCGGCTCTCCTACCACGAGAACGGGTACGCGGGTCTGGCTCGCCAACCGTACCTGTTCCACCACGCGGTGCATTACCGGCAAAGAGCTGGTGAGTTGGTCGAGGCGGTAGCGCCTGGCCATCCCTTCACGCAGAGCCAAGACTTTTTCCGGCAAAGGGGGCAGCGCCGAAGTGGCGGCGGGGCACACACGCGCGATCTTACCCAGCACTCCAAGGTG
>JBGQLF010000422.1:0-7849 GCA_041499985.1 Gemmataceae bacterium | reverse complement strand
GGCAAGTTGCAAACTTGCCGCCACAAGGCAAGCCCACGGGACGCAACCCGTGGACTTGCAGAGATTTACCGCTTGCCCAACCGTTACTTGGTGCTCGGCGCGACGACCGGCAGTTCGGCGGGCGGCGGCAGCATGGTCGTGCCGTCGGTCGCTTCCGGAACTTTCGGCATCGGTCCGGGCTTGGGGAACGCCGACTCCGGAATCTCCTTCAGCTGCTCCTTGCGGTCGTTCTCGGCCAGGAGCGAGTACTGCTGGCCACAGCAGCCCTGGAGATCGAACCGGCCCCAGTAGACGCGCTTGTACGGGTTGTAGTAGTACACGTAGCGCGGCTGCGACGGGTAGTAGATGGCGTAGTGGTAGCGATAACCCGAGTAGTTGTACGTCGGCTGGTAGTAGTAGTTGCTGTAGTAATAGCGCTGGGAGCTGTGGTACCGGTAACTACTGTAATACTGCCGGTAGACGTAGCCCGCGCTGGCCACCGAGCTGGCCAACCCGCACAAGACCAAGGCGAACAGGACAGGGCGTAGTTTCAGGAAAGACATCGTTCATTCTCCCTTTGCAGGAACCAAACCGAGGTTTTGAGAGGCTCCGAAGAAGGCCACATGGCTCCTCTTCACCCTCGTCTGCAAAGGAGAACGAAGCTCCTGACAGTTTCTCCGAGATTTTCTTGGCGCTGCCTCATTTTCCTCATTCCCACGCGGAGCGTGGGAACAAGATCGTGCGGTTGGATCAGCGCCCCGGTGAGATTGCTTTCACGACGCGAAAGCCGATATCCGGCTTGGCACTGCCGAAGCGTGGCTCCTCATCGGGAAGTTGCGCGAACAAGAAGGGATCTTGCCGGCGGTAGCTTTGGCCGCGTAAACGCACACTGCCGTTCCACTGGGGATTATCAAACGGGATCCGCTGGTCTTCTTGCTGGGCATTACTGCACGTCCATTCACGCCCATTGCCGGCCATATCGCGACAGCCGAACCTGCTCCGGTCGCGCAACGCAGCGCCGACGGCCATGGGGCCTTCCTGGGCCCGGTCCACGGCGATGCCCTGAGGGCCGGCATCGTCATCGTTCTCGAAAGGTCCGTTGGCCCCGTCGAAACGGCCGGCAGCCGTGTCCCATTGCCGGACCGTGGGCAGCTCTCCCCCCAGCCAGCGGGCACACTGGTGCGCCTCATCCAGCGTCACGCGGAAAACCGGAAAGTTCTCATTGGCATTGGTCAGATCCTCGTTGTCGGCGACGGCGCCCTTGGCCCACTGCGACGGTTTTGCGACGTGGGGATTGGCTTTGGCAAACTGGCCGAACACCTTGTTCGAGACCTTGTCCTGCATGATGTAAAACGGCGTGGGATCGTCCGGTCCGGATGTGGAGATCAGGATGAAGAGGATGGGCGTCCCGTCCGGCAACTTGTGCGTGATGCGGTTATAGAGTCTTTTCTCGGTCACGTTAATCAGCACGGCTCCCGGCGCAGGTTCCCAGCCGCTGGGCAAGACATCGCCGTCACCCTTGGTGACTTCCAAGCGTGGCCAGAAGAGTTTGCCCGTAACCAGGCCGAGCGGCACGAGCAATCCCAGGAGCAGCAGGCTCCATAGCAGCCAACGCCGCCGGGCCGGACGGCTTTGCGGGAACGATGCCGTCCCGTGCTCACTCCAAGCGACAGGGCGCGCGTCGCTTTTCGTCATCGCCTTGTCGCCTTGTCGCCGTGTGTCCCGGCCCTCTTCCTGGACGCTGGCAGGAGAGAGCGGAGCCCCGGCCGACAAGCGCCGGCTGGACGCCTTGGCAGCCTCCGTCAGCGTCGCGCGGGGCAGCGCGAGGATCTCACGGGAGGGGGACAAGGTGCGTTGCAGCGCTTCCCAGAACTGGAGGCAACTGGCAAAGCGCTGTCCGGGTTCCTTGGCCAGTGCCTTGAGAAGGACTTCCTGCTCGGCTGGGGCCAGTGGGTCCAGGACGGGCAACCGTTCGGCGTGTTCGACCATCAGTTCCATGAGCGTGCTGCCTGGGAACGGCAGGCGCAACAGGCGCATCTCGACGTAGGTCACCGCCAGGCTGTACTGATCGCACTGGGCACTGACTCGGCCGCGCCAGACCTCAGGGGCCATGTACGCCGGCGTACCGGAACTGGTTGCGGTCATCGACTGCTGCGCTTCCAGCGCCCGGGCCAGACCGAAATCGGCCACCTTGACATGCTGCGCCACCAGCAAGATGTTGTCCGGCTTGATGTCCCGGTGCAGCACGTGCCTGCCGTGCAGGTAATCCAGGGCCTCGCACGCTTCGTGCATATAGCCGAGCAGCTCGCTCTGGGGAATGCCCGACAGACCGGCTTTCTTGCACTCCTTGACGCGATCGCGCAGGCTGCCGTCCGCCAGGTCCATGGCGATGACCAGGCGATCCTGCAAGGACCAGAACGCTTGGGTCTGAAGCAAGTAGGGATGGCGCAGGTGCTTGATGAGATCCAGCGCCTCCAGCTCACGCTGCGCCTCGACATGATCGAGGGGGCGAAAAATGATCTTGATGGCGGCTCCGACGCCGCCGGGAGCCTCGGCTAGCCAGACTTCGCCGAAGCTGCCGCGCCCGAGCCGCTTGATCAGCTTATAGCCGCCTCCCACGGGCAGGGCTCCTCCCTCCCCGATCTCCATCGGCGGCGCGCTCGGAGGCAGGGTGGCCAGTGCCGACAGCGGCGCTGGGGTTGGCTGCTGTCCCTGGACGAGCCGCTCCAGCTCGGCGAACAGGTTCGGAAAGCGCGGCTGATAAATGGCCAGGTCGGGGTTATCGCCGTGCCGCTGGCGCACCCGGTATTCTTCGTAAAGCAGTTGGGGTACGATCGTTCGGTCTTGTTCCAGCTCGGGAAAGTTCTTCAGGTAGGCTTCCACGAGAACGCCGTGCCCCTGGCGCCAGCGGATTTCCAGGTCCACCTTGACGAACTCGGGCAGGGCCAACCGGCGCAGCCGATCTCCAGCGGGAGGCAAATGCCGGTCCAGATCGACGGCATCCATCCGCTGCCGCGCTTGCTCAAAGCGGTCCATCAGCTCCTGGAGCTGCTCCCACTCGCCGGCGGTCAATTCGCCCGTACCCGGGGGACGCTGCATGATCTTGTTGCTCATGGGGGATCGCTGCCGATCAATCTCTGGTTCGTACGGCTGTCCAAGCGCCCGCTGGAACGGCCTTTGGCGTCAGCAAAACAACAACGGTATTGTAGCTGCGCCGCACGCTGGGAGTAGCGCGGCCTTTGGTTTACGAATCCGCGGCCTCCCCCAGGCGCAACCGCAATCTTCCCGTTTCCTGGAAAAGCTGCTGCCTTGCGAGTATACAACAGTGGGAAAAGCAAGGATGGCTGGCCATCCTTGATTTAGTCGAACGGCAGAAGAAAGCGCCTCCGTAGGACGGCTCTCCAGAGCCGTCCGGACGGCTCTGGAGAGCCGTCCTACAGAGAAACCAGCGAAACCATGTCCTGCCGCTCCCCGTCCCATGCAGGTCATACTGGTCATCTGATCACATTGTTTGCTTTACCTTGGGTCTCGCCCGTCGTATGAGGTAGGATACTCCTGTGCACAGGTTTGCAACGCCGAGAGGGAAGCCATCATGAAGCTCGGGTCCTTCCTCACTAGCTCCTTCCTCCTCCTTCTGGTTGGCGCCCAAGCTTGGGCCCAGGCCAAGGTGCAGGCTCCGGCAGCTGCGCCGGTCGGTGCCCGACCGCCGGTGCTGCGCCTGGAAGCCGGCGGTCCCACGGCGCGCGTGACCGCGCTGGCCTTCAGCCCGGATGGCCAGACCCTCTATGCGGCCGGCTTTGATAAGGCTGTTGAGGTCTGGAACCTCGATGCCCGGACCGGCCAGTTTGTGCTCGATCCGTTTGCTTATCGGGTACCGATCGGGCCCGGCACCGACGGCGTGATCAACGCCCTGGCAGTTTCTCCGGACGGTGAATGGTTGGCCGTCAGCGGCCTGGGGGTGTTTCGGGGCGGGGGCGAGTTTCATCAGGCGGGGCACGTGTTTAACGTCAGCACGATGACAGTCGATCAGCGTCAGGATCGGGCGTTAATCTATCTGTTTCACACCAAGACGCGGACCCTGCGCCTGCTCCGGGGCCATGCGGGGTTGGTGCTGGCGCTGGCGTTTGCTCCGGCTCATCCGGATAAGCCACCGCTGCTGGTTTCCGCGGCCGAGGAACCAGACCGCCAGACCTCCAAGGCTGTCGGCCAGGTTCGCTTGTGGGATGTCAGCAAAGCCCCTACCGGCGCCAGTCTCGATACGTGGCTGGTGGAGACGGAACCGCGGACCGCGCCCGGCCTGGCCATCGAGCACACGGGGCGTGGACTCAAGCAACTGCGCGTCGCGCTGGTCTGGGGAGATGGCAAGCTCCGGACCTGGGATGTCGGACGACAAGGGCCCTCCGGCTCTGAGTCGGTCGCGGATGGACTGCGCAATTCGAACAGCGCCGTCGTGGCGTACCTTCCGGGGCAGCAGAAGCTTCTGACGGGGAGCTCGAGACGAGACCAACAGGGCAGGGAGAAAGGCCATTTGCAGTTGTGGAACGATCGGGCGGACAGACCTCCCGCCGAAGCCGACGGCCACAGCTTGGAGCCACCCGATGACTACGAATTCTTATGGCCGTATGCCCTCAGTCTGGTCTCTTCCCAATCCGGTGGCCGCTTGGATCATGCCGCCGTGATCGTCGGTTACCAGCAAAAGAACCAGGCGAAGACAAGAGGTTTTTGGCTGTGCCTCGCCGATCTGACCAGCCTCAAGATTGTCACCGTCATGGACTTGTGGAGTGACTCCCGGGCGATCCCAGCCTTGGCGTCTGCACCGGGCGGGCACCATTTGGCCGTGGCCGATCGGGACCGAGGGGTTCTCGTCTACTCAATCCCCGATCTCTTGAAGAACCAGGCGGTCCTCCAGCGACTTCAGAGTGAGGGGATGACGATCCCTTCCCTGGCCTTTGTGCAGAAGGGCCAGGCGACCGAGCCCGGCTTACTGCTGGGCGGGACACGCAAAGCAGGACTGGGCGGTATGGCCCGCATGCAGCCCGACGATCTGGTCTTTGACTTCGCCCAGCCCAGCCTGACAGCCGATCCTGGGAAGCAAGGCTGGATCCTTTCGGGCCCCCAGCTCGATAAGTGGGAAGTGACTCATTCCGGCCCCATCGTGGACGGCGAGAAAAGACGCTGGGTCTTTACCTGGAAAGGACCGGCGGCGCCCGGACAGGTTGTCCTGGAGCTGACCGCGCGCCAGGACATCCGCGACTATGCGTTGCTGCCGCCTTTGAAGGGGGCGAGCCCGGTACCGATCCTGGCGGTGGCCTGGTGGGACAGCGCCCGCCGGGAGCCGACGCTAGCCCTGTATAACGCGCAAACCAGCGAGCAAGTGCGACTGCTCAAGGGCCATACCAGTCCCATCCACGCCCTGGCGGCCTCGCGCGATGGCAAGCTGCTGGCGTCCGCGGCCGAGGATCAAACCGTCTGTCTGTGGAGCCTGGCCGATCTGACGACCCTGGGGCAGCACGGCACGCTCCTGGGCGTGGACCTCCGGCCACAGGGTCAACAGCTGGTGGTAACCAAGGTCGACAGCAGCAGCACCGCGCACTCCCACTTGCAGGCTGGCGATCGGATCGAGGCGCTCGTGGTGCAAAAGGACCAACCGCCGCACCCGCTCAGCTCGGTCCGTGATTTGTACGATACCCTGTGGGCAGTGCGCGCCGGAGGCAAGGTTGGCCTGCAAATCGAGCGGAACGGGGTCAAGCGAACCGAGGAGCTGACGCTCGTGCAGTTCATCGGCGATCGGAAGCCGCTGCTGTCTCTGTTCATTACGAAAGCGACGCCGCGGGAATGGATCGCCTGGACGCCGTTGGGTCCGTATGCGCGCAGCAGCCAGGACGTCGAGCGCTACATCGGCTGGCACTTCAATCCGAGCAAACCGGGAGAGGTCAGTACCTTTGCCCGCGCGGAAGTTTACCGCAATCAGTTCCACGAGCCGGCTCTGCTGAAACCCCTCGTGATCCAGGGCGACCTGACCAAGGCTCTCGAAGAGCTCCGCAAGAAGACCGCACTGCCCAAGCCCGCAATCGAAGCGGTCGTGAAGTCGGGCGAGGAGGAGGCCGGCGAAGACGCCCAGGGACAGATTCTGGTGCGCCAGCCGGAGGTGACGCTGCAACTCACCCTCGCGGGGCCATCCCTCGACAAGGAACAAGTGGAAGCCATCACCTGGCGGCTGGAAAACGGAGAGCCCCATGTGGTGGATCTCACGAAGGCGACGGGCCAGCGGTTAGCGGAAACGGTCCGCTTGCCGGACCGGCGCGGCATCTACACCCTGGCCATCCAGGTCCGGACCCAGGAAGCCAAGCCGCAACAGGCAACGCGGACACTCACCCTGCGCTATCAGCCGCCGCCTCCGGTCATCCAGTTCGACGCCGCCTGGCTCAAAGAACACTTCGGCGCCGAGCCCAACCTGCGCGCGGTGGTGCGTCTGGCGCAATTTCCACTCCAGGCTCAGGTGCGGCCCGGCACGCCCGGTCAGGAGGTCCAGGTCCGTTTGCAGCTGAATGGCAAAGAGATCGAGCCGCCCCCCGGGCTGACCATCAAGCAGTCGCTCCCGCTGCAACCCGAGGAGAACGTGATCGAGCTGCGGGCGCAAAACCGCGATCCCCTGCCCGGTTATGAAGCATTCGAGAAGGTCCAGCGAACCCTCGTCGTGCTCCAGCGCGGCCAGGCGGGGCCTGAGTTGCTGCTCCAGGCAATCGAGCCGGTTGCGCCCCAGGCCACGCGCCTACCCATCACGGCAGGCCAACCGGTGATCGTCCACGCCCGCCAGGTTCGCGTCCTGGGCACCGTGACGGCTCCGGCCCTGGACAACCTGGTAGCCGTCGAGATTCACACCGCCAAGGAAGTCGTGAACCTCAAGCCGGCTCCAGGAAAGCCGGCATTTGCCCTCGATCAGCCATTGACCCTGGAACCCGGGAAACAAGTCTTCCGCTTTCTGGCCCGGACTGCCCGTGGCAAGACGGTCGAGGACCGCTTGTCTCTGGAATATCAGCCTCTCTTGCCGAAGCTGAACCTGGTCGAGCCCCGAGTCGACCTGGACCTGTATGAAGGCAAGGATGCACAGGAGGTGGAAGTCAAGGGCGAGCTGTTCCCGGCCGACGAGTTCCAGCCGTTCCGGGTTGTTGTCCAGGTTTACTCCAAGGGCCAGCCCATTCCGCAAGCCAACGCCGAGAACCAGGTCGTGATTTCCTTCAAGGACGAGAAGCAGTTTGCCGCTCGGGAGGGCCAGCTCCAGACGCTGGCCAAGGTCCGCCTGCGCCCAGGGGACAATCGCGTGCGCGTGCAGCTGAGCAACGATTGGCAGAGTGTTTCGGTTGCCGAACGGAATGTGTTCTATCACCGTCCGCCGCGCATTGTCCGCTTCCAGAATTCCCCGCTCGGGGAGAAGGCTGCTACGGATCTGGAGGCGGAAGTAATTTCGCCGACCGATCTGCCTTTGACCCACATCGAGATCAATGGCAGGGACGTGGCCCAGGAATACCCGCCCAAGTCAAGACCTGGGGGCAAGGAAACGACAACCTGGATCATCCGGATTCCAGACCTCCCGCTGAAGGAAAAAGGGAAAAACACGATCCGCCTGGTGGTTGCCAACAGGGACGGCCCGTGTCGGGAGGAAGGCAAACTGGAGGTAGACTCCCGCGATCCGCCAGAGCCACCGGAAATTAGGCTGTTGCAGCCGCCGGAGGAGGGAGCGACGGCACGGGATCGTAACTACACGATCGAGTTCCGCGTCCTGTCGACGAGCCGACTCAAGTCGATCAAGCTGCGGCGCGGCAATCAAGAAATCGGCCAGGTGGACGTCACCAAGCAGGTCAAGACGGTT
>JBGQLF010000421.1:0-7859 GCA_041499985.1 Gemmataceae bacterium | reverse complement strand
TGATCAGCGCCTTCTTGTGATGCATCTCGGCCAGATCGCGCTCGAACTTGCGTAGCGACGGCTCATTCATCTGGCGGATGTGCAGATAACCGACTTCGCCGTTGGAGAGGCGCTCGACCGTGGCCCGTCGATCAGCCACCCATTTCTCATATTGCAAGGTAGCGTATTGGGTGCTGCTGACCGGCGTTACCGTGGTTCTCCAGGCGCCTTCCTTGGCCGGCTTCGAGTTCACCGTGAGTTCCAGCTTGCTGCCGGGAGCCGCGGTGTACCACTTCCAGTAATTGTCGCCGCTCTTGATCTCCTGTTTGTCCACCGCCACAAGATAATCGCCGACGTGGATCTGGACGTAATCCTTGTCGGCCGGTCCGTGCTGGTAGATGTGCGTCACTTTGTAATAGCCGCTCGCGTCCGCTTCCAGCTCGAAGCCGGGATGGCGTGTCTGCTCGCCGCGCTCGGGCTGAGCCCCACGGCCGCCGGCGCTGATGCCTGTGTGGGACGCATTCAGCTCGCCGATCATCTGGCTGACGATGTCGTGCATCTCTTCCTGATCGGCGGCATGTTCTAGCAAGGACTCATAAACAGTCTTCATTTTGTCCCAATCCACACCGTGCATGTCCGCTGCGTAGAAGCGATGCTTCATCACGCGCCAACTCTCGTTGAAGACCTGCCGGCGCTCCGCCCGATGATCGACTTCCACCTTGACCGTGAAGCTGAGCCGGCGCGGCGTGGCTCCCGTTCCAGCCCCGACACCCGGCCCCGCACCCACTCCGCGTCCCCGCGTTGGGGCCGCTGGTGGCGCGGCCGCCGCGGAAGGAGCGGCGCCCGCCGAGTCACTCGCTCCTTGCTCCGGGCTCACGGCAACCGCGTAGATTCCGTTGCCCTGACGATAAAACAGCGTCCGCCCGTCCTTGGCAAATTGCAGAGCGGTGAAGCCACTTCGGCCGAACAAACCGGGAAGGGCTTCCTCGTCGGTCGCCTGGCCCGATTGCGTCACGCGCGTCACGCGCTCCCCATCGATGCCCGTCAGCCAGACCGACTGCACGGCCCGGCCGCCCTCCGTTCCCGAAGTCACAAAAGCGACGCTCCGGCTATCGGGTGTGATGGCCAGGTTGCTGATCGTGTCGGCCGTGCGCGTCAGTTGGCGGGCGCGGCGGCCGATGCGGTTGAAATCAATCTTCACCTCCACGGGCGCACGCGGACCACTGCCAGGAGCCGCTTCACCGCCCCGCTGCGAGGCGAACGGGCGTGGCTGTGTACGCTCGGCGGCAACGGCCTGCTCCTCGCTGTCGATGTCCCGGTCGGCGTCGTTCTTGTCCTGCGGAAGCAGCGACACAGCATAGATCTGCGCCGTGGAGCGCCCTGCCTGGCCGATGTTGCCGACATCGCCTCCGGATAAGTACACCAGTTTCTTGCCATCGGGCGTCCACAGGGCCCCGCTCTCGCTATAGGAATCAGCATCGGTAATCCGCTGCTCCTTGCCGCCCTCCGCGGGAATCACGTAGACGTGGGGCAACAGCGAGTTGTCCGACTTGGTGTAGGCAATCCATTTGCCGTCCGGCGACCACTGTGGATTCATGAGGGCCGCGCCGCCGAAACCGAGAACCTCGCCCGTGGTCAGCACAGTGGTCTTCCCCGTTTCGAAGCTGTGTTTGTACAGCTTCCGGTCACTGCCCGTGTACAATACGGCCTTGGAATCGGGTGACCAGCGAAGCTGTGCCTTTTGCGAATCACTATCTGAAATCTGTTTGACCTGGCTCCCCCGTTCGTCGCACACCCACACTTCCTCGCGGCCACTCTTGTCACTGACAAAGGCGATCCATTTGCCGTCCGGCGACCATTGTGGCTCGCCTTCCCGCACCTGCGGCGTCTGCGTCAGTCGGTGGATGTCGCCGCGATCGGTGGCAATGGTGAACAGCTCGCCGTGCGTGGCAATCACCGCCCGCTTGGATGAGGGCGACAGATGGTAACTGTCGGCCTCGCTGTTGAGGGTAAGCGTTTCGAGGTTGTTGTCCTTGTCGTCGGACGCGATGTGAATCTTGATTTCCTTGGCCTGACCCGTGGTCAGATCGAGCTTCCACAAGCCGAAGTTCTCCTCGTACACGATCGCCTTGCCGTCGCTCGACAGCGAGGGCCAGAACAGGGAGCCACTCGTGTGTCGGGTCAGCTGCACGGGCGAACCACCGTATTCGTGGACCTTCCAAATGTTGTTGACGGAGGTCATCACCTGGCCGCTGCCCGCTTTCGCCATGACGTTGCGATCGGAGACGAAATAGATCTCGCCGTTGCCGTACATCGGCCAAAAGTTATTGGGTTTCAGTTCATCGGCCAGGGTCTCATCGAGGAGCTTCTTGAACGTCTTGGTTGCGACATCCATGACCCACAGGTCCGCCGCATAGCTACCGCGATAATGCTTGCGCGACCACACCATCGGATGCCGGTTGAAGGCGAAGCGCGGGCCGTCGGGGGAGTAACTGCCCCAGTGGCCCCAATCGGTCGGCACCGGCTGTTCTAACCCGCCGGCCACGGGGACTTCATACAAATTGGGAATGCCCGGGTACATCAGGCCGCGAGACGACGAGAACAGAATCCGCTTGGAATCACGCGTCCAGCCGACGACGGTATCTGGCGCCGAATGGTACGTGAGCCGCTTCGCCGGTCCCCCTTCAGCCGGAATGACGAAGACATCGTAGTTGCCATACCGGTTCGACGAAAACGCGATCCATTTGCCGTCGGGCGAGAAGCGCGGATGGATGTCGCGGGCGCTGTGCACCGTGAGGCGCTGCGGCTGGGAGCCCTCTTCCCGGACGACCCACAGATCGCCGAGGTAGCTGAAAACGATCTTGCCGTCGTGATAATCGGGATGTCGCGCCAGCTTGACCTCAGCCGCGGCCGCATGCGTCCCCTCGATCAAGGAGAGCAAGGCCAGCCATCCCACCAGGCAGGTTACGCGCGAGCACCATCGTTGCCGAAACATACCGGTTCGCCTCCTCCAGAGGGTGAGGAACACAGGAACGACGACTGGCTCGGATCATACTTGGCCCGGCAGCGCTCAGCAAGCAGCAAGCAAAAGTTTCGCCGCGAGTCTCCAGCAGGCCTGCTCGGCCGGAGGTCGCGGCGAAACGGGAAGGGAGAGTCGTGTTGCGTGCGTGGTCCTTCTAGTCAATCAAGGACACCTGAATGCCGTCCTGCATGATCGCGTTGAACGCCTGCTGGAGGTTGTCGATGCGAGTCTGCGCATTGCCCACAATGATCTTGTACGAAGGCAGTGCTGTAGACGGCGACGACTGGGTCTGACCCTTGTACTGAATCGTCTGAAGCAGCGTCAGAGCCTGCGTGGTGAAGGCGCTGAAGTTTGCTGGCTCGAACAAGCTGCCAAAGGCGATGCAGTGGATCTTCACGGGCTTCCGCGTGGTGGAATAGCCGGGCGGGCTGGCGCTGTCCAAGGCGCAGATCTGATCGACGACGCCATAGACCTGTGTGTCCACGGCGCTGCCGCTGTTGCTGGGATACTCGCCTGGTTGGCGAATGTTGTAGTACGAGTTGTACTTTCCGGAATTGGTGAGGCCGGCGGCGGCCAAGGTGTTCGCCATGCCGTCGGTCTCCAGAATGATCATCTTCTGAGCGCCCTGGCGGCCTAGACCCCCTGCCGTTCCCGTCAAAGCGGGTGCAGGCGTAAAGGTACGGAGGGCGGAATTGCTACTGAACTGATTGAAGGCCTGCATGAAGCCCATCACCGTGCAAGTGCCCCAGCTCGCGTGCGGCACCTCGTTAATGTCGGCCGCATAAGGAGTGATATCGGGCGTGGGATTATCCAACGTGCTGGGCGGAAACCAAAGCGAGTCGATCATGCGTTGGTAATTCCGGCTCAGCGGTACGCGGACGTTGTTGAAACGCCCGCGATCGGTAGCTGCCGAGGAATACTTCGGCGTGTTGAAGTAAGTCAACGCCACCAGATCGTTCGGGTGGTTGCGCTCGATATCTTGCAGAGCCGCCTGGATGCCGAGCTTGCAGGCGTACATGGAGGCTTCGTGGCAGGTACCCGGCCACCAGAAACGGAGTTGGTTGTAATTGCCGATGAAATCAATCAAACTCAAAGGACCAAACCAGAAGTGCAACCGCGGCCGTTTCGGGTTGTCCAGATAATTCATGTAACTGCCATTGGCTGGCTTGGCGCTGACCTGGATCGTGCCCCAAGTGAAATCGTCGCCGTAGCCAGAAGTGGGAAGGACGGTGTAGGTATAGGGGGCAGTCCCACCGACCAGGCTGTAGGTAGTGGCATTGATCTGTTCCACACCGAGGATATTGTCGATGTATGCCTTCCAGAAACGCTGGTCCAGGTTGGTGGGCGGGAACGTGGACGTATCAATAGTGCTCGGAATGCTGCCGTAGTACTGGATCCGGCCAGCCCGCAGCAGCGGGGGGAACGGGTTGGTTCCAGTATTCTTGATCCAGTTGAGGATCGCTGTGTAATTGATACTGTAAGTGGTCGCACTGGGAGCCTGCCAGCTACCGGTGTTCGTCCATAATTTTGTGTTGTCGGTCACGCCGACATTGGTACCGGGGTTATTGAAGAAGAGTGAGCGCCAATCCTTGGTCGGGTCGGGAGGCCAGACGAAAAAGGTCTTGCCCCAGTAGTTCGGGCCCTGCGTGTAGCCGTTGAAGGTTGCATTGGTGAAGGCCTTATACCCCTTCGTCTCAAAGGTCGCATTCTTGTTGGTGCTACCCGTAACATCCTTGACGGTGGTCGCGTAGGTGGCTCCGGTATTATTGGTGATTTTAAGATAGTTATCCCCGCCCGGGGTGGTCGCATACGTAGCTGCTGCCGGAGAAAACGCTGGAACCGGTGCGGCGCCGTACGCCTGCTGATAGAAATCGTTCATGAGCACCGGGCCAGCGGAAGTTGTGGTTGTGATGTTGCAAGGATCCATGTATTCGCCGGTAGGGACCTGCCGCGCGGTCGTCCCCTGGATAGCGGCCGAGGCTACTGCGGAGTAGTGCCCGAAAAGCGGAAAAATCGGATCCGGATTCATGGAGAACGTCCGTGTTCCGCCGTGGGGATAGGCCATCATGCTATCGAAGCGCATCGAGCCCGAGAAATCCAGAACGATGGCGATGTCGCGCGGCCGGTGGACTGCCGTCGCTGTGGCCGTTGTGTTGAACAGATTCATGCCGAAGATGCGGGAAAAGTCTGTGTTGGACGTGTGATTGATTGTGGCTCGCACCAGGCTCCAGTTATCGTTCGGGTTCCGAGGAATCATTTCCACGAACTTGTTCTGCGTCGTGTCATAGCTGTACGAACCCACATCGACCGTCACATCGGATGTCTGGATCGACTGAGACAAGATCATGTTTTCGGTTGCGGTCGTGGTCGCATTGGTGACGGCGCTCGTGTAGTTGTTGTTGTTAGTCGTGTCGCCGTTGAGTGTGCGTGCTCCCGCCATGGCAGCGGCGTCAGCGGCGGTTTGGGCTTGGCTGCGGGCTACCGCCATCATGCCCAAGTCGATGGCTAAGGCGACAAAGCCGAGTAAGGCCACCAGGCTGATCAACACCAGGGGCAATACGACTCCAGGCCGGCCGTTAAGTCTTGCGTGCGGAATCATGGATAGCTCTCCCTGCTGCGCTGGGATAAGTTGGGAAAACTTCTACGGAAACGAGTTAGTTAGCTTCACTGTACATGACCGAGCGCGCCTGCAAGGGAATGGTGCTCGGCAGGAACAGGAGCGTCGGCGTGACAGGCCGGTAGGTGCCGTTGATCTGAACGGCGATGTACTGGCCAAACTGGGCGTCGGTCCAGTTGCCGATGTTATTGCCATTGCTGTCGGATTCAAAAACCTGGACGGCGAGGCTCTGCAACTGCGTCCCTTGACCGGCCAGGTAATTCAGAGCGCGATTTTGGACGTCGGACGTGGTCTTGTCCGCGGTGTGCACAACCGCAAAACGACTGGCTTCGCGGGCCGCGTTGTCCAGTAGGGTTTTCATCATGAGAAAGCGGCCGTATTCATAAATGCCGAACAAAATCAGCAGACAGAGTCCGATGACGATCGCAGCTTCGGGGATGGAGGTGCCGCGGCGTCGAGCCTGGAAGGGAAATATCCTCACCATGAGAACCACTCCTGGGGCCGTTGTCCCCTTGCATGAACGCTCCGTTACTCAATGGGAATTATGGTCGACACACTGAGAGGTATATCTCGCATCGATAGCCAATCGACGGTTGCGGTCAAGTTCGTGGCACGGACGATATGATTCGCAACGGTCCACTGAACGTTACTGAAAGGGAGATTGACCGTAATCTCAAACCGGTCCAATTGGTTCGCCGTCGTAGGATCCGAGCGTGAGCTACTGGTGAGGTTGGTCAGCGTGACCGTGGTTCCGGTCGTGGTGATCCCGTCGTTGCTGAGATAAGTCAGAACGCTCTGCTGAACTTGGGCCGTCGTCTTCTTGCCGGTGGAAGCCTGACGGGCCCCTTCACGGGTGGCGTTGGTCAGGACTTGCTGAACTTGGGCCAGCCGTCCCACTTCCCAGATGCCCAACAAGAGAGTGACAAGAATCGGTGCGAGGAAGCCAAACTCCACCGCGGCGGTTCCGCGCCGGAGTAGGTACCCACGGGTGCGCTGGATCATGGCGATACTCGTTCGTTCAAAAGTGCGGTGCGGTTTCCATCCGCCCTTCACACCAGCGCCCGAGGAAACATCGAGGCCGATTGGTCCGCGCCCCTGGGTGCGAGTCGCAAGGGTGTGAGGGCACGCTTGGACGGGATCCTGTCGTGATCGTTGGACGGGTGAGCAATCATCGAACAAGCGGCGTAGGCAAGAAGGGGTTGCAACTACTAGGGCAACTAAACGAGTGCTTGTTCCGGATCAAGTTTAGGACACAGCTCCCAAGGAAGCAAGTTTTCCGGAAAAAGGATCGAGGATACCGAAAAAGGGCTGGCACGGCGTTGCCGTCCGCTCGCCAAGGCCGGTCTGGAAACGCAGCCGGGCAACATGGCAGCCCGCGTTCTGGCCGGCGCTGTGGCTCTGTTTGGTCCATCCGGGTTCGTCAATAATCGGTTGTTACGAATTGCCGCGCGGCAAGAACCAGAACGCCTCCGACGAACACCAAGGAGGTCAACACCGACAGTTCGGGATCGAAAGCGCCCACGCGCCCAACGACGTCGAAGGCCACAGCGGTACCGGAAGGTGTGTGGATCTCCAGAGCTCGATCCGAAAGCATGACGAGGTCCGCCGGCTTAGGCAGAATCCAGTAGCCCGCTTCCACGGTTGCCAACAAGAACGAGGAGTATGGTGGCGTCTCCGGTGCCAGGTACGGCTGGGCCACCGTGGCATGACGACCGTAGTTCATGGCGCAACACAAGAACCAGAACAGGATCGAGCCAAAGACGCAGGCCCCGGTGTTTCGTGTGCAGACGGCCAAGAGCGCCGAGGAACTATACACCATGGCAAATTGCAGCATCAAGAGCGGGATGCACAGCAGGTAACCCGGCAGCCAAATGCCGGTGCGCAACCCCAGCGCGAGCCAGGTGCCGCCTACGAAGAGTAGCACCTGCGCTGCCACGAACACGAGCACGCCCAGGCATTTGCCAATCAGTAGGCTCCAGCGCGGTACTGGTTTAGCCAGCAGCACGGCAGCGGCGCTGGCGTGGAGGAATTCGGGCAAAAAGCCAGCCGTCCAGATCAGAACCAGCAGCGTGCCGACGGCGCCGACGACCCACTTGGCCAGCATCGCTACCAAGAAATGGACCTCGGCTTCCCCATCGCGGAACAGGGCGAGATCGATGGCGCCGAACGCCAACGACAGCTGCCCCGGCCTCGGATTGGGGCCGGTCAACGGTTTGTCGTCGCCGCCGTATAGTTCCGTCT
>JBGQLF010000420.1:0-7872 GCA_041499985.1 Gemmataceae bacterium | reverse complement strand
GATCTCGAACGCGAGATGCAGCAACTCGCGGCCCGGGTAGAGAAGAACATGCGCAGCTCCGAGGACCGCCTGGGTCAGAAGGACTCCGGCGACGGCACGCAGCAGATTCAACGCGACATTGTCAAGGATTTGGATGCCTTCATCGAACTGCGTAAGCGCCAGCAACAGCAGCAGCAGCAGTCGCGCCAGCAACCAGGGCAGGGTCGGTCGCAGCGCAGTTCCCAGAACCGGATGGCGCGCCAGCAGCGCAACCAACCCAATCAGGACCAGCAACCTCAAGATCAGCAGGCAGACGGCAACCCAGGTGGTGGGCGCGGCGGCCGGGAGGGGATGAACAAGATCGCCGATCTTTATAAGGACGTTTGGGGCCATCTGCCGGAAACGCTGCGCCAGGAGATGGACCAGTACGCGCGCGAACAGTTCATGGACAAGTACAGCGAGCTACTCAAGCAATACTACGCTACCATTGCCGAGAAGAGCCGCCGCAAAGGAGACTAACGATGGAGACCCGCCGTCAGTTTCTCGCCCACACCGGTGCCGCCGTGCTCGGCCTGGCCGGCAGTGCGCGCGGTCTCGCCGAGGACACCATCCGCAATCCGCTGCCCGATGGCAGTGCCGCCAAGAACATGATCACGCCCGCCGCGCAGCAAGCGATCGATCAGGGACTGGCGTACCTGGCCGGCACTCAGCAGCGCGACGGCTCGTTCGGCAGCGGCCAGTACCTGGGCAACGTTGCCGTGGGCAGCCTGGCGGCGCTTGCCATGATGGCCGGCGGACATCAACCCGGGCGGGGCCTGTACGGCGAAGTGGTGACCAAGACGCTGCGCTACATCCTCGGACAGGAAGACGACGCCAAGACCGGCTATCTCCACCATAAGCGCGGGTCGACGCACGGTCCGATGTACGGCCACGGCTTCGGCACCCTGTTCCTGGCCGAGGTCTACGGCATGGTGCAACAACGGCGCTTGCAGGAAGACTTGCGCGGCACGCTCAAGCGCGCGGTGGAGCTCATCATCAACTCGCAGAATCACGAAGGAGGCTGGCGCTACACGCCACGCAGCACCGACGCGGATATTTCCGTGACCATTTGCCAGATCATGGCTCTGCGAGCTGCTCGCAACGCCGGTTTCTTTGTGCCGAAAAAGACCGTGGATCGCTGCATCGAGTACGTCAAACGCTGCCAGCTGCGCGACGACGGCGGCTTCAAGTACCAGGCCAACGGCGGCGGCTCGGGGTCGGCCTTTGCCCGCAGTGCAGCCGGCGTCGTTGCCCTCCACTGTGCCGGCGTGTACCAGGGGCCGGAGGTGGAACGGGGACTCCAGTACCTGGTCAACGCCAGGCCCACCGTCCCGGGCCTTCGCAGCAATCTGTATTTCCAGCACTATTATTACGGCCACTACTATGCCGCCCAGGCCATGTGGACGGCCGGCGGTAATTACTGGGCCGAATGGTACCCGGCCATTCGCGATGAGTTGGTCAATCACCCGGAACGGCAGCGTGCCATCGGCTGCTGGACGGACCACCGCTTTAGTCATGACTACGCCACGGCGATGGCGTGCATCATCTTGCAGATTCCGAACAACTACTTGCCTATCTTGCAGAAATGAGATGGAAAGAGCGGACAATTCGAGCGGGTAGGGCAAACGGGGCCAGCGGGCTCAGAATCGCTGGCTTGTCGCTGGTGCTGGCGTTGCTCCTAGGCGAGCAGCAGAAGCAATTCGCTCGTCACGCGCTGCGACCCCTCCCGGCTTGTCCGGCAGGTGAAGTAGTTCGGCCGCTAGCCGGGAGCGCAGCGAACCCTCCGCGACCCCTGCCGGCTTGTCCGGCAGGTGAAGTAGTTCGGCCGCTGTGGTTAGCCACGGAACTGCTTCACCTGCCGGACAAGCCGGCAGGGGTCCGGGCCTATTCCGGGGTAGCACATTTTCTGCCGCTCGCCTTCACGACGGCTCGGCTACCGGCCACCGATTCCGCCCCAACATTCACCCTGCACACGATGGACGGCATCGCGGCCATCGGGCCTTGGGAGGAGCTGCGCGAGGATTGGTCCGTTTCCCTGGGGGGAGAGAAGGCCGCCCGGTTCAAGGGAGCTGAGGTCGTTGCCCTTCGCCGGGTGGGCGCACGCTTGCCGCCACCGCCGCGCGAAAGTCAAGTCTTTTTCTCTAACGGCGATCGCCTGAGCGGCAAAATCCTGGGGCTGGTCGGCCAGCGTTTGCGCTTGCAGGCCCAGATTGGCACTGCTCAGGAAATGGCGGTCCCGCTGACCGCCGTGTCCGTGCTATGGCTGACGGCTCCCGACGCGACCGAAGATCTCGTCTTGGTGCAACGCCGTCTGGCGGCCGAGACCCGGACGCGCGATCGCGTGTTGCTGCGTAATGGGGATGCCGTCGAGGGCACGCTGACGGGGCTCGATGACAAACGCCTCCGGATCGAGACCAGTAGTCGTCAGGAGATGCCGGTGGATCTCGGCAAGGTCGCCGCGGTTGCCCTGAACACCGAACTGGTCCGGTCCTTGCGGCCCAAAGGGGTCTACGGCCATCTGGTGCTGGCCAATGGTTGCCGGCTGTCGCTGGCCTCGGCCCAGGCCAACCGCCAGTTCTTGACGGGCAAAACACTCTTTGGAACTGCCGTCGAGGTGCCGCTCGAGCAGATTGTCGCCCTCGATTTGCGACAGGGACGGGCGGTGTATCTCTCCGATCTGAAGCCCCGCCGTTATGAGCATCTCCCCTACCTGGGAGTGCGCTGGCCCTACGTACCCGATGGCAGCGTTGCCGGGCGGGAGTTGCACCTGGGGGGAAGTACGTACGACAAGGGTATCGGCATGCACAGCGAGAGCCGGCTCACCTACGACCTGGCACGAACATATCGCTGGTTCGAGGCCTTGGTGGGACTCGACGACGATACGGGCCGGGCGGGGAACGTCGAGGTTGAAGTGTTGGTCGATGGCAAGGTGCAGGACCTGGGCTGGGGGCCCGAGTTGCGTGCGCCCATGGGTCCCCGCGCGGTGCGGGTCGGCGTCGCTGGGGCGCGGGAACTGATGCTGGTGGTGAAGTTCGGCCGGCACGGGGACGTCCACGATCACGTCGATTGGGTGGATGCTCGCTTGCTCAAGTGAATGCATGTCGATAGATGGAAGGGTGGGCAGTGCCCACTCTACTTAGCGTACTTCGATGTCGTTGGCCAAGATGACCAACCCAATCAACTCCATGGCGGCGTGCTGGGCCAGCTGCTTGGCGTGGTACGTGGCGGCCCGGCCTTGCAAGACGATGCCATTGGGACGGACTTCGACCCGAAGGTCGCGGATGCGGCCGCCCAGTCGTCGTTGTACGAGGGATTCCAAATGATCCGGGGAGGGTGAAAGCGTCTCCCCGCTTTCCTGAGCAGCTTGCGAAGTAGTGTGACTCTGGAGCAGAGACATCAAACAACTCCAAACGTACGGCCGGCTGGGCCTCGGCTTCTTGAGGGGATAGCAAGAGATAGTGCGCCGGATGGGAGAATCCGGAAAGGCGGGGTACGCGAGAGAGCCTCAGGAACCCTCACCGCGTCAAGACAGGGCCTTCGTCTGGCCGGTCTCACCGGCACGAAGGACCACCTCGCCATCCGTGGTTCGGGCCCCGAGATGTTTCCATCTGAGGGGATGATCGCATCCAGCATCATCTAAACGTTAACGCTAGCACGCCGTCGCGCGAGTGTCAAGGAGGGTTTTTGCCAAGACGAACGGTTGTCTTTCCCGGGCGGAAATCAATAGGATAATTATCTCTGCGAGTGGCCTTGCATCGCCATTTGCCTAACCCGGTGACAGCGAGATCGTGCTTCGCGGGGATTGCGCCCGTAGCTCAGCTGGAGTGAGCATTGCGCTTTGGACAAAGCCCGACTGGATTGAGACATGGAAACGAAAGTCTGTCGCGGTTGCGGTCAAGAGAAGGCGATCGAAGAATTCAATTACCGGGTGAAAGCCAAGGGCCTGAGGCAGCGTTACTGCAGGGACTGCACTCGGCGTCAGCTGAAGGTCCATTACCAGAATAACTCGACGTACTACCTCCGCAAAGCGAGGAAACGCAATAACGAAGTCAAAAAACAGAATCAGGAGAGGCTTCGGGCTTATCTCACCGTGCATCGTTGCATCGATTGCGGGGAAGCCGATCCGGTGTGCCTTCAGTTTGACCACATCCGTGGTCGGAAAATAAAATCCATATCGGCCATGGTTGGGACTTACGAGTGGGCCAGGATCGAGGAAGAAATCACGAAGTGTGAAGTCCGGTGCGCGAACTGCCATCAACGGAAGACGGCACGACAGCGCGGCTATTACAAGCTCATTGGATGTGGCATGCGCCCGTAGCTCAACTGGATAGAGCAGCGGACTTCGGATCCGCAGGTTGGGGGTTCAAATCCCTCCGGGCGTAATCATAAAGGCCCACGGATACGTTCGGTCCGTGGGCCTCTTCCTTGCTCCTTGGCGTCTAGCGATGTGCCTTCTGGAGACTTTGGGTAGCAATGGTTTACCTCTCGCGCATCTACACCAAGACGGGCGACCAGGGCGACACCGCTCTGGGTGACGGCAACCGGGTGCCGAAGGATCATCCGCGGGTCGTCGCCTATGGCACCGTGGATGAACTAAGTGCGGTTCTCGGGCTGCTCCGGGCTCAGCAGCCCGACGTCGAGGAAGCGCCCTTGTTGCGGGACATCCAGAATGACCTGTACGATGTGGGCGCCGATCTGTGTGTGCCCCAGGCCGCCAACGAGGCACCGGGCGAGCACGGGCGCGTGCGACCGGAGCATGCCCTGCGTCTGGAAGCCGCCATCGATCGCCTCAACGCCCCGTTGACGCCTTTGCGCAGCTTTGTCTTGCCCGGCGGGCAACCTACGGCGGCGTGGTGCCATCTGGCGCGCACGATCTGTCGCCGGGCCGAGCGTACCGTGGTCACCCTGGCGCGGACGGAGTCCGTCAATCCGAACGTGATTATCTATCTGAACCGGCTGTCCGATTTGCTCTTTGTGCTTGCGCGAGTTTACAATCGCAACGGGCAGGACGATCTCCTCTGGGTACCCGGGAAGAATGTGAGCCGTGAGGCGTAGGCTTGTCTTGCGTGGCCCGGCTAGAGTCGATTGATGCGTTCGCGGCGGGCATGCTCGCGGATCTGTTGCAGTTGCTCCTGCAAATGTTCGACGAGCGATTGCACCTCCTCGTGGGCCTGCTGCAAATGCTTCAGGCCGTTGAGGACGGCTACCATGGTCGGATAGTGACTGCGACGGCGCACGGGGCGGCTGAGGTCGCGGAAGTCGGCAATCCGCGGGAGAAGAACCGCTTGAAAATGTTCAATCAGGTCTCGGCAACACTTTTCCGAATGCGTCAGCTGTTGCCGTAACGTCATTCGGCGAGCAGGCCTTTCGACCACCATAACGCCCCCTCGTCGGTAACGACGCGTGGCGCAGGGACCGCGTCGGCAGCTGCAAGTCACGGCCGCGATCCCGGCTAGGCCGGTTAGCAACACGGCTCCGTGCCGTAGCACTCAAAAGGAAGCACGGAAGCGACACGGAGAACGGGCGTTCCGGAGTGAGAAAGGGGTGCGAGACCGTTCTGCCGTATGCAACGCTCCACAATCTTAACTAATCGGGTATACTCCGAACAGAGCCGGAGAGTCAAGCATTCTCATGCATTTTTCGAAGGTAGCCGGATTTATGCGCATTCTGCTGGTGGCCGACATCCACGCTAATTGGCCAGCGCTCCAGGCACTGAACGAAACGTACGATGTCTGCATGTGCCTGGGCGACCTGGTCGACTACGCCCTGGAGCCGACCCCGTGTATCGAGTGGGTCCGCCGCCGGGCCACCTACATGGTACGCGGCAACCATGACCATGGCGTCGCCCAGAATGTGACCGTCTTCGGCCGGAACGGCTTCAAGTACTTGACCAGCGTCACCCGCGTGTTAACACGTCAACGACTCAGCAGCGCGGACCTGCGTTTCCTGGCCCGCATGCCGGTCACCCAGGCCGTGACGCTCGACGACACCCGGTTCCTGCTGGTACATGCGACACCGCGCGATCCGCTCGATGAATATGCGCCGCCGGAAGTAGACTTCTGGATGCGCCGGCTCGAAGGCGTGGAGGCGGATGTAATCTGCGTCGGCCATACCCACCAGCCCTACGTCCTGGAAGTTGGCGACAAACTGGTGATCAACCCCGGCAGCCTTGGGCTGCCCCGCGATGGCGATCCCCGGGCGGCCTATGCGATCATCGAGAACAACCGAGTCGAGTTGAAGCGGGTCGAGTATGCCGTCGATGCGACCGTCCGCGTCATTCAGGAGAGCACGCTGCCCGTCCCGGCCAAGCAGCTGCTGGCGGAGGTGCTGCGGACAGGGACCATGAACGGTCAACGCCCTGGGGCCAGCCCGCCATCGTCGGCCAGCAATGTGTCCTAAGGCGAGGACCAACGACGTGTGGTTGAGCCCGAAGAAATGGATGGGTTGTGCTATGCTTACAGGTGCCCATTCTCGGCTGCTTGCTGCAAAGGAAACAAACCATGGTTCAACCGCAAACCGCCGTTCCGCCGGTGTCACCAGGCTCCGTGGAGGAAGTCGAGATCCAGGGGCACATCATCGACTCGCTGCTCCTTCCCAAGGTGCTCGATGAGATTTTGACCCACGGCGGCACCTATGTGCTGAAAACCATTCGCATCGGCCAGCGCCAATCGGATCCAAGTTACGCTCGCATCGAAGTCCGGGCCGACACCGCCGCGGCCTTGCAAGACATCCTGGACACGATCCATGACCATGGCGCGGCCACGATTTCGGCACAGGACTGCACCACGCTGGCCGCCGACATGGACGGCGCTTTCCCCGAGGGATTCTACAGCACCACGAACTACCGCACGCAGGTACGCCTCAACGGCGAGTGGGTCGAGGTTGAGGATCAAGAGATGGATTGTGGCATCCTCATCGATCCGGAGGGCGGCGCAGCCCGCTGCATCCCGATGGCCCTGGTCCGCACGGATGACCGCATTGTCATGGGCCGCAAGGGCTTGCGCGTCTTCCCGGCGGAAACGTCGGCTCGGCAAGACCTCTTCGAGTTCATGGCCAGTCCCGTTTCCAGCGAAAAGCCCAAAGGCGTGACGGTCCGCGAGATCGCCGCCGCCATGCGCCGCACCCATGCAGCCGGCGAGCGGATCTTGGCCGTGTTGGGTCCTGCCGTGGTGCACACCGGGAGCGTGGAGCACATTTGCAAGCTCATCCGCCACGGCTACCTGAACGTACTTTTTGCGGGCAACGCCCTGGCCACGCACGATATCGAGCAAGCGCTGTACGGCACCAGCCTGGGGATCTCCCTCGACCGCGGTCTGCCCGCCGAGGAGGGGCACGAGCATCATCTGCGTGCCATCAATACCATCCGCCGACTCGGCGGGATTCAACCTGCCGTTGCCAAGGGGGTGCTTCAGAGCGGTATCATGTACGAATGCGTTCGCCAGGATGTTCCCTATGTGCTGGCCGGCAGCATCCGTGATGATGGCCCGCTGACCGACGTGATCACTGATGCGCTCGAAGCGCAGCAGCGGATGCGCGAGCTGATTCATGGTGTCGGTTTTTGCCTGATGGTCGCGACCATGCTGCATTCGATCGCGACGGGAAACCTGCTGCCGGCCTGGGTCAAGGTCGCATGCGTGGATATCAACCCGGCGACGGTGACCAAGCTGATGGACCGCGGCAGCATCCAGACGGTAGGAGTCGTCACCGATGCCGAGCCGTTCCTGCGTGCCTTGATCAACGAGTTGGGACTGTAAAAACCAGCCTGGTTCAAAGGCAGGAAACAGCATTGTGGCGGGGGGGTTTGTAAATGACCGGGGGGCGCGGGCCGGGTGAAAAAATGCCGCCCCCAGCAGG
>JBGQLF010000419.1:0-7900 GCA_041499985.1 Gemmataceae bacterium | reverse complement strand
CCCGGGAAGGATGGACTTATCATCGTCCATTGGATCGAGACTTGCAACGGTCTCCGGCGGACCATCGTTTGGCTGGTTCAAAGGAAGGCCCTTCTCTGGTGGAGACCAGGCAGCCAGTTCAGTGTGCATGCGCATGGTGCGCAGTCTGGTACACCAGCCCAATCAAGAGCAGGTCTGCCTCGGTCAGCGCCGCGTCCCCCGTGACGGACCAGCCCCGCTCCCAGAGGCTCCGCCGCTCGACACGGGCCAGGATCGCGTCCCCCTGCTTAACCACATAGCCTTGCGCGAGCCAGCCTGGTCGCACCATCTGAGCAGGCCCCACGCTCAGCTCCAGATCCCAACTGCGCGGCAACCAGCCGCTGCGGTCGGCGGCGCCCAGCGGCCGACCACTGCCCGCATCGGTGAGCACGAACCGGCTGAACCAACCGATCTTTTCGAATACCAGCTCGCGCTGGCCCGACAGCGTGACATCGCGGCTTTCGCTGAACCAGCGCCCCGCGCACGTGCCGACCGGCTGGCCGTCCCGGTTCAGTACCAAGGTCGAGGTCCAACAGCTACTTGCCCGTGCTTCGAGGATCATCGGCCAACTCCTGATGGGGGTGCTGAGCGGCGCCGCACCACTGGTAGCACTGGACCAGAGGCCTGAGCCGCTCTCATAGGAGTATTCGCAAGTCCGTCGGTGTTCTTTACAGCGCGGCCACGGCGGCTAGCAGACGGCCAGTTAAAGGCATGGCGAAGCATCACCGTCCCCCCGGCGGCGCATATTTCGCAAGCCAGGCAAACACCTCCTTGTGCCAGTACGCGCTGTTTGCCGGCTTGAGCACCCAGTGGCCTTCGTCGGGGAAGTTGATCATCTTCGACGGCACCCCGAGCCGTTGCAACGTCGTGAACAATTGCAATCCCTCCGCCACCGGTACGCGGAAGTCCAGGTCATTGTGGATGATCAGCATTGGCGTCTTGAAGTTCTTGGCGAAGCGGTGTGGCGAGTGCTTCTCGTAGGCATCGCGCTTGGCCCAGGGCGGGCCGCCGTGTTCCCATTCGTCGAACCACAGTTCGTCCGTCAGGGCATACATGCTATCGAAATTGTAAACTCCACAGTGCGTGATCAGTGTCTTGAACTTGGTCGTGTGCCCCTGGAACCAGTTCATCATGTAACCGCCGAACGAGGCCCCCGCCGCCGCCATGCGGTCTGTGTCGATGTACGGTTGCTTCTCCAGGTACGCGACGCCGGCCATCAGGTCCTCGTAACATTTGCCGCCCCAATCGCTACTAATCTCATCGATGTACTTCTGACCGAAGCCGGTGCTGCCGCGCGGATTGGGCAAGGCGACGACATAGCCTTGGGCAACCCAGACCTCCGCATTCCAACGGAAGCTCCAGCCATCTTCCCACGCTCCTTGCGGGCCGCCGTGGACCAGGTACACCAGCGGCCACTTTTTCTGCGGGTCGAAGCCCGGCGGCTTGAGGATCCACATCTGCATCGCGGTGCCAGCGGCTCCCGATACCGTCACGCTCTCCGGTCGCGGCAGGTCGAGCTCGGCAAGCAGTTTGGTGTTGGCGTTGCTGACGTTCTGGGTCCAGGGAATGGTGCTGCCGGTGCCATCACTCTTCAGGCGAAGACGTACCGGATCGACAAACACTTCCGGGGGGTGGTGCAGGGCCGCCCGCGTGAAGGCCAGGGTTTCGCCATCACGGCTGATCGAGAGGGAGCCATGGGTATGGCCTTCCAGCAGCTTCCGCACCTGACCGTCCTGGACGGAAACCGCGAAGACCGGCGTTGTAGCCTTGGCCTCCGCGGTAAAGTAGATCGTTTTACTGTCGGCACTCCAGACGAACGAGTCCGGCCAACTGTCGAAATCCGCGGTGACGCTCCGCGGCTTGCTCTTGCCCTCGGCATCCAGCAGCATGATCTGCCAACGGTCGGCCTCGAAGCCGGGCCGGCGCTGCGCGCGGTAGGCCAACCATTTGCCGTCCGGCGAGAACTGCGGTGCTCCGTCAGCGGCCAGATTGTCTTTGGTCAGGCACTCGACCTTGCCGCCGGTAATCGGCACGCGGCAGATATCGTAGTTCGTACTCCAGGCTTCGTCGCGCTCCGGCACGGCGGTGTAGACCAGGTACTTGCTGTCCGGGCTGAAGGTGAAATCATCGCCCACCGAAAAGGTAGTCGAAGTCGGGTAAGCATCGCGGTCCCCCGGCGTCACATCGCGCGGCTCACCCCCGGCCGCCGAGACCATAAACAGGTGCTGCCGTTTGTCCTCGACCCATTCGTCCCAGTGCCGGAAGAACAGTCGGGTAAAAACTTTTGCCTTGACCGGATTCTTCTCGACCTCGTCCTTGCGTGTTTTGTTGAGAGTATTACTCTCGGCGTAGGGCTTGTCTGAGTATTCCGGGTACACGGCCGAGACGAAGGCGATCCATTGGCCGTCGGGCGACCAGATGCCGGTGGACGCATCCGTGGCAATTGTCGTTAGCTGGCGCCCTTCGCCGCCGCCGATGTCGATGACCCAGAGCTGCATTTCGCCGGAGCGGTTGGACTCGAAGAGAATCCGGCTGCCATCCGGACTCCAGCGCGGATGGCGATCTTTCTTCGTCGTGTTGGTCAACTGGCGCGGCGTACCACCAGAAGTCGGCGCGAGCCAGATGGTGGACGCGCTGCGGTTGCCGGCCAAATCGACAGCGGTGACCACGTAGGCCACCGTTTTGCCGGCCGGACTGATCTGCGGATCAGCAATGCGCTGGAAGCGGAACAGGTCGTCCACTTGCATCGACCGTTTGCTCTGCGCCACGACGGTGTTGGGCGTGACGACCAGCAAGCACAGGAACACGACCGCGCTGCGTTTCATAAGAGTTCCTTTACGATGGAACAAGCATCTGGACAGTACCGGTTGGGGCGAAGCACTGTTAAATTGGCAGCCAGAGGGGACCGACGCAAGGGAGATTTGCCGCGGCTACGCCGGTGTTGGGACCGGGACTATAATTGAAACATGAACATCTACATGGCCTGTCCCGCTCCGCCGCGCTCGCGCAAGGGCAATCGCGTGACTGCGCTGCGCTGGGCGCGTCACCTCAAGAGCCTGGGACACCGGGTGACGATCGCACTGCACTACGAGGGAGCTGCCTGCGAGGTCCTGGTGGCGCTGCACGCTCGGCGCAGCTTCGAAGCGATCGCGCACTATCGCCGGCTGCATCCCCATGGCCCGCTCGTCGTGGCGTTGACCGGCACCGACCTCTATCACGATATCCATAGCAGCCGGCAAGCCCAGCAATCCCTGGAAATGGCTGATCGTCTCGTCGTGTTGCAACCACTGGGTCGAGAGGAGTTGCCGGTTGCGCTGCGCCACAAGGTCCGGGTCATCTACCAATCGGCATGTCCCACGCCTGCCCGGCTGTCCGTGCGCAAGCGGTCGTTTGACGTTTGTGTGCTCGGACACTTGCGCTCCGAGAAAGACCCTTTCCGAACTGCCCTGGCGCTGCGTCTGCTGTCCAAAGACTCGTCGATTCGGGTCCTCCATGCGGGGCAGGCCTTGAAAGACGGCTTGGCCGAGCAGGCACGTCGTCTGATGGCGCGCGACCCCCGCTACCGCTGGCTCGGTGAAGTCCCGCGCTGGCGGGCACGCCGATTGCTGGCGCGCAGCCGCTTGTTGGTCCTGAGTTCACGTATGGAAGGCGGGGCCAACGTCATTTCCGAGGCACTGGCTGATGGCGTACCGGTGCTGGCATCGGGCATTTCGGGCAGTATCGGACTATTGGGAGCCCGCTACCCAGGCTTTTTCCCTGTCGGCAACACGCGGGCATTGGCGGAATTGCTGCGTCGCGCCGAGTCGGATGCGCGCTTCTACGCTCGGCTCCAGGATTGGTGTGCGCGTCTAGCCCCGTTGGTGGATCCGGCCCGGGAGCGTGCGACCTGGGCCAAGCTGCTGGGCGAATTGGTGCCCGCAGCGACAGCTAAGCTGTAGCGGCTTGGCTGAGGCTCGACCCAGGTGGAGACGGCCATGCCTCTGAAGACGAAACGCTGGAACGATCCGACGGAACCCGACGATGGCTTCCGCTTGCTCATTTGCCGCTATCGGCCGCGCGGCGTGCGTACAGCCGACGAAACCTGGCACGCCTGGTGTCCCGACCTGGGACCCAGCCGGCAACTGCACGCCGATTTCTACGGCAAACACGGCGAACCGATCGGCTGGGACGCCTATCGCCAGCGGTACTTGCAGGAGATGCAGGCCCAGCAGGAACTAATCGACGAACTGGGGGCGATGGTCCGAGAAGGCAAAGTGATTACGCTGCTCTGCTCGTCGGCGTGTGTCGATGCCACGCACTGCCATCGGACGCTGCTGCGGCAATTGATTCTCGATAAGACCGTTTGAATCCACAAAGTGGAAGCGGTTCTCTCAAACGAGCGCTGCTGGACTTGGAAGCAATTCTCTATCATTCCAGTCCAAAGAAGGATTGCTCGACAAGGTTGCTCCGCCAAGACTTGGCTGTGGTGCAACGCGGCTTACTTCTCCTTTACGGCTCCGCCAGTCGCTTCTCCAGTTCTGCCCGGCTGATGGTCTTTTGCGCCCGCCGTGCCCGAAGAAGGGACCAAAGTTCGTCGGAATGCTCCAGTTCAAGCTGTTCGAGATCCAGTCCCTCCACCCCGACCAGCAGGGCCACCGGTTTGCCCTTGTGGGTAAGGATCACGCGTTCGCACTGGGCATCCTTGACGCAGTCCATCAGGTTCGCTTCTTGTACGCCTACGATTTTCACAGGACCTCCGCGGTGGTCTGATGAGGCCGCTTCTCTCGAACGACACGAATGAGAACCCATTGCCCCAGTCCTCTACACGGTCACCTGCGCCGGATCGGAAACGGCTCGAAAGCCGTCGTATTCGTAGACGGCTTGGACCGTATACGTCCCCAAGGGGATTGGATCGCACCGCACCGTTGCGAACAGGTGGACAGTCGCTGTGAACTTTTCGCCGGGCCCCAGTCGCAACACCAGCGGCTCCAATGTCGGGGCAAAACGGTCACCGAAATGCCCCTCGGACACAACGCCGCCGTCCGCCTTGGTAACCACCAAGTTCAGATACTGGAGCGCCGTCATGCGGTAGGGAATCTCCAAAGGCGTGGCTGAGAGGTTCTCCAATTCCACCTCAGCCAGGTTGGCGACTGGACCTTGCCGGCCAATCACGCTCTTTGGACGCAGGCGACAGGCGAGTGGCTGAGACGGGGCTTGCCGCTGCCAAGCGGGAAATGTCGTCGCTTCGGACATCGTGGTAAGCCTCCCGAGTTACTGGCGGCGATACACGTTGTACAACTCGCCATAGCCTTCCGGACCGTCAACCAGCCGCTCAAACGTCATGGTCTCCTCTGGCAGTTTACCATTCTTGGAACGGAGTTGGGAACGGTAGTCGAGATAGTTCTTCCCAGGCTGAACAATGGGGTTGGTCAAGATGGCCGAGTGGGGCGTCTCACCACCCGGTCCCCTCCAGATCAAGATGTCCCCTGCCACCGCAGCCGATTCCGGATCGACGAGCTGGTAGTGGTTCGCGACGATGAGGCGCACGTCGTTGCCAGAGAACGGTGACACGGCTCCTCCTGGCGCCTCCTTGCCACCGAAGATCAGTCCATGGCAAAAGTAGAACTGACCGTCGTCCGCGCGGAAGCCGTGGACCTTCTGCCCACCCGCCAACTCGACCTCGACGAGGGTCCCTTGGACCAACTCCTTGAAGGGCAGCGTGTGGGGTCGCAGTGCGCGCAGCGTTTCCCACTTGAAGATCGGCTGCTTCTCCGAGGCATCCACTGGCTTGACCACGCCTTGAGGTCCGTTACCAACAAGCGGGCGCTCGCGCCCGGCCCAACGAAGTCGTTTACAAGTCCTCAACCTCCATGCGCGCGGGGATCACGGATTAGGTCAGGAATCTGATCCCTGACCCCTGACCGCGGCTCGCTATTCCGCCGCCTGAACCCGCTGCTCGGAGCCGCGCAGCCCCAGCAACCACCGCCCGAGATAGAACAGCCGGCAGCACAGTCCCAGCCAGATGAGCAACACGACCACCACGCTCGCCCCGAACGCCTGCACGCTCAGGAGGCCGAGCAGAACCAGCTGCTCCGGCCACGTGAGCAACACCCAGGCGAGAACACGCGGATAATGCGACGCAATCCAGGCGTGCAGCAGCAACACCAGCAACAAGACCGTATGCACCCAGGCCTGTTGCGTCTGTTGAACGTGCTCCGCTACCAGGTGCAGCTCGGGCGCCGGCGCCTGCCGCGGAGCATACCAGTGCGTCGGCGTGCCGCGCTCCGGCAACAGGTCGCCACGCAAGGACGCGGGCAAAGCGTCGTGCTCGACGCCGCTGCTCTCGGGATTGTAGGTGCGCGGGCCCAGGGCAGAAGCCTTGGCCTCATTCTCCGCCTTGGCCCGCGTTTTTTCGAAATGCCGGTTCCCGGCCAGCTGCTGATTCTGCACCCGCAGTTCCTGGAGCCAGGCGGTCAAGCTTTGCCCTTCGGGACCGGTGTCGGCAGCCATTCCCGCCAGCCGGGCGAGCTGATATTCCGCCTGGCCACACCAACGGTACAAGCGCTCCTGCGCAGCCAACAGCTGCGCGCCGGCCCGGCTCTCGGGCACACCTTGCGCCTGCTCGGCCAACACGGCACTCAGTTGCAACTGGGCGGCGGCTCGGCGTAAGTCTTGCCCCGCGGGATGAGCCGGCCTTACCTCGCCGTCCTGGGCGTTCAGATGATAGCCATCCGGCACTTGAACCGTCCACAGCACGGTACCATCCGCCACGCCGTCGAGACGCGGCCTTTCGAGATTGGGATGCTCCAAATTCTCGCGGCCGACGTCAAAGGTCCAGCTCAGACGCACCAGGCGCGCCCCCCCACTGCCGGTCAACGGCAGCCAGAGACGCTCCGCATTGGGTTGCAACGGCGTCACATCGTTGCCATCCACGGTCACGGTCAGGACCTTGGCCCCGGTTGGCAGCAGAATGTTGAGGTCCGTGCCCGCTTCATGATGGAGCCAGTAGGTGGCCTGATGGCCCCAGCGCCGCCCGTCCAGGAGGGTAACGGCCTGCTCGACCAAAAAGACCTGCACCGGCCGCGCGCCCACCAGCGCGGAACGGGGACGCAGGCGCAAACGCCAGTCCTCCGCGTCGATCTTCCAGGCCGCGCCGGCCCGCCGTACCCGCTCTTTGGTCGCCGGCCACCAGTGCAGCGCCTCGGCGGGATCGGCCACGGCCAGCAGGCCACGGGGATCTTCGACGGCCAATTCCGGTCCCGCCACCGCCAGCCAGCGTTCCACCGGCGCCACGCCGTCGACGCTGACTTCCGGCATCGGAACCTCCGCCGTCGCCTCCAGAGGGAGACTGCCGGTCAGCTTCAGGCGATAGGTCCCGGTGATCCCCGGTTGCAAATCTACCTGCCAGGTCCAGCTGCGGTTGGCCCGATCGCGCCGCGGAGGCCGCAGCTGCTGCGGTGCTTCCAGGCGGACGTCCGTACCCTCCCAGTTGCGCAAGCGTACCGTCAAGGAACGCAGCTCCCCCTGGCGCACGTCACAATCGACGGTGGCGACAAACGTCAGGCTGCGCTCGCGCACTTCCGCGAAAGTCAGGATGCGGGCACCGGCATTGGCCGAAGCCGGACGGACCTGGAACGTGCCGGCGTAGCGGGAGGCGCTGGATACATAGGTCCAGGCCTGGTCCGACAGATGAATCTCGGGCAAGGGCCAAAGGTTCTGCCGGCCCGTCGGGTGCAGCGCCCGGCGGCTATCGCAGTTGACACGCAACAGCGTGGTCTGGGCGCGGGTCGAGAGGAAACGTAGACACGGCAAGACGAAGGGAGCCAGCGGCTGATCGGCCCGGCGCGGCAGCCAGCCGGTCAGCTCCACGGTGGTGTCGTCCACGCTGTGCTGGAGCCAGACT
>JBGQLF010000418.1:0-7903 GCA_041499985.1 Gemmataceae bacterium | reverse complement strand
GCATCCTGACAAAACGGGTTATTATTCAAGGCTTCGCAGAAGCCGCTTCATTCCCCGGTTTTTCCGGGGTAATCCGTTTCTATCAAGGCGGCCAGCAGGCAGGGCGATGAACAGCGCTGGCGCTCTGTTGGTCCTCAGTGAGGACCGTGCTTCAAGAAAACCCTCCTGCCGGGCACAGGGAAGCTATGCGCTCAATCCCTTGGGTGGCGGGCGAAGCCCGCGTTAAGCAAGAAATCCAACTCTATGAAAGGGAGAAGCAAATGCCCTACGTCACGAGTTTGGAACGACTCGCCCGGGAGGAAGGGCTGGAGCAAGGGCGTAAAGAAGGACTGCGGGAAGGTATACTCGGGGGCATTGAACTGGTCTTGGAAGTCAGGTTCGGCACAGAAGGCCTCCAACTTATGTCAGAAGTCCGCAAACTCCAGGATCCGGCGGCGCTCCACGCCTTCCAACAAGCGATCAAGACGGCACCCTCTGTGGAAGAGCTGCGACGCCTGATCCCTTGAGACGCCCGGGTGCGCAGGAGAAACGCATGCCTTACATCACGAGCGTGGAACGATATGGACGCGAACAGGGATTGCGGCAAGGCCTGATGGCGGGCTTTGAGTTGTGCTTGAAACTCAAGTTCGGCCTAGCGGGTTTGCAACTCCTGCCCGAACTCGGAAAGGTCCAGGATGTGGAGGTACTTCGCGCGGTCTTCCTAGCGATCGAGACAGCCCCCTCCGTGGACGAACTGCGACGCCTAATTCCTTGACCGAGAGAACCGGAAGTACCGCAAGCTCCGCTCACTTGCCGGGCCAATGGGCCACCGTGCCCGTCCGGTAAGCGATGTTCCCCAAATGGGCGGCGGCCGCCGCGCTGACGCCGTCCTCCACCGAGCAATTCGGTTGCTGCCGGGTGCGCAGACATTGAACCCAGCTTTCCAGATGCAACCGTTCGCCGTCCGGCTCGGCGTAAAAGTCCAGGCCGCGCCGCTTCTCCTGACCCGGCACCCATTCCTCGTATTGGCTCTTGTTGCGATCCGGTTCGGGATGGATCTCGTAGCGCCCCCGGTCGACGTAGAGCGTTGCCTCGGTGCCCATGAACTCGATCATGGCTCGGTTGCGCGCGTTCGAGAACGTTCCTTCGAAATAGGCCTGGAACTTCTTGTCGGGATAGTCGAGCAAGCAGTGCATGGTGTCGGCCGTCTCCCACAAGCCAGCGCTGGCATAGTTGCTGCCCAGGGCCGTGGCCCGCGCGGGATGATCGACGTCGAAAAACCAGTGGACGACGTCGATATAGTGCACCATCAGGTCGGTGAGGATGCCGCCGCCGAAATCCCAGAACCAGCGCCAATTGCGCAGCCGATACTCGTCAAAAGGCTGCTCCGGCGCCTTGCCGAGAAACGCCTTCCAGTCGACGGTCTTCGGATCGATGCCCAGCGGCTGCCGCCGAAACCGAGCGGCGTTGCGGTTCCAGGTCAGGTGCACCTTATGCACCGCGCCGAGCCGGCCCGCCCGGAACAGTTCACGGGCCTTCTGCATCTGCGGCATGCTGCGCTGCTGCATGCCCACTTGAACGATCCGGCCGGACTTGTTCTTGGCGGCGAGGACCGCGTCGCCTTCCGCCAGCGAATGGGTCAGCGGTTTCTCCACATACACGTCCTTGCCGGCGGCACAGGCGGCGATGGTCATCGGCACGTGCCAGTGATCGGGGCTGCCGATCACGACCGCATCGAGGTCGGCGCGGGCGAGCAACTCCGCCGCGTGCTTGGTGACGAACGCCTTGGGATCGGCCAAGCGGCGCGCAGCCTGGAGATGGGTGTCATCCACATCGCAGACGGCGGCCAGGCGCACGTTCGGTATCTTGGCCAGGACTTGCATCAGTCGCTGGCAGCGCCGGCCGCTTCCTAGACAACCGATGGCGAGGGTATCGTTGGCACGGAAACCCCGTGCCGTTTCCAGTCCGGCCCCCAGCAGAACGGCTCCAAGACCGAGTTCCTCTGCTGTCTGGAGAAAATCCCGGCGGTTCGGCAAGGCGGCGTGCATGACCCAGTTCCTTTCCTCTTTTCGAGGTGAAGACCCTACCAATAGGGCTGGCAAGACCTCATGGAGGCGGAGCCACTTCTTGGGCGGATGGGACTTCGGACGACACCGCGATGCCGGCGGCGGACGGTTCCTGGACCGGAGGCGGGACGGGCGGCGCGGCCGGCGGCGCGGCCGGCGGGGGAGACGTGGCCTCGGACGCCGACCCCAGTTCCGCAGGTTTGCCTTTCTTCAACAACTCGACCACGGCGCCCATTTGCTCCGTCGTTGGCTGAACGCTGGCGGTCGTGCCAGGGCCGAGGAGTTGGTAGAGCACAGTGGTCCAGGCAAATTCCCACGGCGGTTTGCGCGACCCGACCGGGCGCACGTTGATTCCCTGATCGCTCAACGTCAGGGCGAGGCGTTCGCCGGCCACTTCGATTTCGCGGGTGAGAGGACGGGTGAATTTCTGCACAGTACGAGCTCCTGAAAGGCGGGGACTGGGAGCGAGCGAGCAATGAAGGCGGTAGCCTGTCCGAGGCATCCTACGAACCGAACCAGGACATGGACAGGCACAGGCGATCTGCAATCGGGACCATGTACCTCGTCTTGCACTTCTTGTATATGTACAAATAGCCACTCATCGAGGAGGGAAACCATGACGGTGCGGTCTAGACCGGACGAGACGCGAAGTCTCGGAATGCCGCTTGGCGCTGCGCCGCAGCCCGATCGGGCTGGTTAGTCCAGCAGAATCATGGAAGCGAGAGCGTGCAGAAGGCGATTACTTAACTGGAAACGCGAGCTAGGAAGACTCTTCCGGTTGGGTCTTTGCTCCACCGCTGCCGCAGCCGGCAGCGCCAGCCTCGGCCGCTTGCCAACGCCTGGCAAGCAGAGGCGCCTGCAAGTCGGTGCAACAAGGAGATTGGCTGCGAAGTTGCCTGACGAAGGAGTACGTTTGCCATGGAATGGATCACCTGGATGGCGTTGCTTTCCGCCACGGCCGGGCAAACGGTCGAGGCGCCCTCGACCGCCCCGCTGGCCACCGAACAACCCCAGGCCAATGGGGTCGGCGACTGGTTGGCACCACGAAGCGATTGCCCGCTGGACGGTGAACCGCGGCACTGCCTGGAAAGCGATCACTGCTTCCCCCGGTTCATCGGTCCGATCAGCAATCCGATTTTGTCCAAGGATCCCCGGTCGGCGACCGAGGCCCGTTTCGTGTTTGTCAACAACATCATCGACCCCAATCACCCCTTTCACGGCGGCAACTTTCAGGTCGTGGGCCTGGAGTTCCGTGTGGCCCTGACCGATCGTCTGACCTTCCTTGCCGACAAGGACGGCTACGCGGTCCTTCATCTGGGCGACGGCAGCCATACAGAAGGCTGGCTGAACATCAACGCCGGTCTCCGCTATCTGCTCATCCGCGACGTTGAAGACCAGTTCCTTCTTTCCGCGGGATTCACGTACGAGCCGCGGACCGGCGAATCGGCCGTGTTCCAGGGCCAGGGGGACGGGGTCCTGAGCGTCTTCACTACGGCAGGCAAGGAATTCGGGGAAACGACGCATTTCCTCGGCACCTTTGGCTACCAGTTCCCCTTCGCGGAGAAGTCGAACAGCAGCTTCTTCTACACCAGCCTGCATCTCGATCGGCAACTCATGGGCTGGGTCTATCCTCTGATTGAGCTGAATTGGTTCCACTACGCCTCCGGGGGCGATCGCGGGCTCCCCCCTGCCCTGGGCGAAGGTGATGGCCTGCTCAATCTGGGCACCAGTGGCGTGTCCGGCAATGATCTGGTCACGATGGCCGTCGGTCTCAAAGCGGCGGTGAACCGGCATCTGGATACGGGCGCCGCCTGGGAATTCCCGCTGTCGAATCGCAAAGACCTGATCGACAATCGGCTGACGTTCGAGATCATTTTGCGCTATTAATAGGATCCAGCGACCTTTTGTTCGTAGGACGGCTTAGGAAGCCGTCCTACGAACCGAAGTTGCTTGATCCTGCGTTAGGCAGAATGCGGCTGACATCATGCATCGCCGTTGGCGTGAGGACAAGGGGCGCCGCTCCTTCTGAAACAGGTTCCGGGTGGCACGCCCTGAGTCTTCGAAGGGCGTGTCTTCCGTTGTCCCACGTCCTTCGAGGACTCAGGGCGTGCCACCCAGGTTTGAACCATGCGCCCTTTTCAAGATCCCATCACGCGCTCGAAGGCGGCTTTGAACTTCGCCATCTCGTCGCGGGTGCCGATGGTCACGCGCACGTGTTGGGGCAACGCCGGCCAAGCGCGGCCAATGGCGACCTGCTGTTGGAGCATGGCCTGAGCGGTCTCCCGACCCGGTCGCTTGCCGTCGATCATGACCATGTTGGCTTCGGAGGGAATGAAGGCATACCGCCGCTTGTCCATCCAGGCGAAGAGATCCTCGCGAATATCGGCCACGATCTTGCGACGCTCGGGGACAAGGGTCTTGTCCTTCAGGCTCGCGGTCGCTCCGGCCATGGCCGGGCCCGGCATAAAGGCCAACCCCCCGTAACCCCGCAGCCGCTCCAGCAAGTCGGGTCGGCCCAGCGCCGCACCGGCACGGAGACCGGCCATGCCGTAGAGCTTCGAGAAGGAACGCAGGACGATCACTTCCTTACCGGCCGTCACCAACGCCGTCGCGGGAGTGGCCGTCGTCGCGAAGTGGATGTAGGCCTCGTCCACGAGCACGAGGCATCCCGGGGGTTTGTGGGCGACGATGAAGTCGATGGCTTCCTTGCGGGTGACCGTACCGGTCGGGTTGTTGGGATTGCAGATGTAGATCACCCCAGCGTTGGGATCGGCCTGCACCATAGCCTGCGGGTCGTGGGCATAATCCTTCCGCAGGGGAACCTGGATGACCTTTGCCCCGAGGAACCGGGCGGCGCGTTCCGGGGCTTCGTAGCCGGGATTGGCGAGGACCAGCGGCCGGCTCGGGGACGTGAAAGCGAGGACGGCTCGGTGGAGGGGGTCGCTGGAGCCGGCGCTCGGCAGGACGTACGACGTGGGCAGGCCCTCGACGGCGGCCATCGCCTCGACGAAGGCGCGGGTCTGGTCGAAGGGGTATCGGCCCCCCGACGGGAGGACCTTGTGGATTGCCTCGAGGGCCGCGGGGCAAGGCCCCATGGGGTTTTCGTTGGCATTGAGCCGTACGGTTTCGGGCGAGATGTTCGCGAAGGCCTTGAGGTCTTGGGCCAGGGCCGATTCGTTGTAGAATGGCAGGGCCGCCCCCGCGGTCAGCAGCGCGGCCAGGCGACCGAAGTCGCGCCGGGTCAACCCCCGCGTGTGCCGCTCCCACTCGTGCTCGTGTTCGCAGAAATCGCGCATCTTTCCTCCAGGATCAAGTTCGTGGCCGACAAGGATCAATGTGGAGAGGTTCGAGCGGAACGACATACCATCGCATGGCCGGCCGTGGGTGGCAAGCAAAATCACCCCCCTATTTCAGCTCCAAGGTATACTCTCCGTAGTCGGCCACCCGCTCGAACCCGATCCTCTCGTAGCAGGCGATCGCGCTCCGGTTGTCGGCCTTGACGTTCAGCCCGACGTGTTCGATCCCGGCACGCAGAAGCTCCTGGCACAACCTGGCCGTGACGGCCGTCGCCAACCCCCGCCCGCGGACGTCGGGCCGCGTGGTGATGTTGCCGAGCGCCGCGACCTTGTACCTCCGCGAGTACACGTGAACGCCCGCCACGCTCACGAGCGCGCGCCCATGCCAGACGCCGAAGTAGGAGCCAGTCTCCAGCATCCGCGGGACGAACCAGTTGCCCGGGTAACTAGCCGCATAGAACGCTTGCAGGTCTTCCGCGTCGGCCGTGGACAGGGCCACTGTCTCGGACGCATCGAACCCGGCTAACCGCGACCGATCGGTCAGGCCCATCTTATGGTGGGTGCCGTGCGCTTGGATGCGGTAATCGTCCGCGAGCACGTCTACCACGCCCTCAGCCAGGTGGGCGTAGAGCCGCCTCGGCAAGAGGGGCCGGAGCGCGCGCACCAGGTCGCGCATGTCACCGACGGGTGGTTCGGTGTTCGCCAGCACGACGGGCAGGCATTGGTCGGTGTAGAGGAGAACGAGTTGCCGGACCCGCCCGCCCTCCCGGAGGGCATACCAAATCGTGTGCGGCCAGAAGAAGTCGTCCAGGTCGCCGATCACGTAGAGGTGAAGGAACGGGTTCCCGCGGGCAAACGCCTCCACCTCGTCCTTCGCATGCAGGCAAACGATGTCTGTCAAGGTCCACCTCACCCGCGGAAAGTTGCCGCCGCATCATGGGTCCCATCTCGCGCATCCTCAACCAAGGGGAGGACTGGGCCACTCACCTGCCAAAGGATCACGGCGCCGGTGTGGCTTCGTGCGACCATCAAGTCCGAACTTCCACGGCGTGCTCGGCGATCCTACGGACCTGGACTGCTCGCGTTCTTTCAACTACTTTATTCTTCCTAAATACGTAAATCGCGAAAGACAAGGGGATGTAAAAAGATCGGGAGTCTTTTCAAGATGCAGTTCATCTCAAAGACCCCCGATCCTTTTGGCCCTTTGCCCCCTTTTTTGCTATCGGAAGGCCCTTGCCGATTGAGGTTGGGTCAAAAGTCGCCCAGGGGTAGCCCGTCCTTGGAGCTGCCCAGGTTGCGCCAGACCTGCAAGTTGATGTTATCGCTGATGAACCGGACGCTGCCGTCTCCCAGGACCACCTGGACGCCGCCCGCGTGGTTGCTGCGGGACGATACGATGTAAGGGAAGGAACTGGTAGGAAGCGCGCAAGGCGGGTTCGGCGGTTTCGGATCGCAGTAGCCGGTGCCATCGTCGGGGCCGTATTGGATCCCGTCCGGAGAGGTGGTATTGGGCGGGAAGAACGTCTCGCCAGCGGTCGCAGGGCCCCACCAGGTGAAGCCGCGCAGGTCCTTCCGCTGGCCCTGCCTTACCTCCAGCATGAGAATGGTGTTGCTGGTGCCGTCGGTTATGTCTGTCAGTCCGAACTTCTTGCGCGGGGCGAACGGAGCGCCCAAGAACGGGACCCCCTGATACGTCGACTGAAAGTAGCTCGTGTTCCCATAGTTGACGACGTAGTTGTGCGAGGTGATCGAGCCGATCGGGGTGTTCGGCGTGTCGCTCGGGCAGGTGAGCACGCTGTAGCGCCGCCCGGTGACATTGGTGACGTTCACCGAACTGCCGTAACGCGGATAGGAACCCGAGGGGACGCTGGCCGGTGTCAGCGCCGGCCAGTTGGTCAAAACAAAGTCGCTACCGCCCCAGTTCTGGTAGAGCCTGAAGGCTGCGTCCTGCTCGAGGAAAGGCAGGATCAGCATCGTCCAGGTGCCCCAGCAGCAGGTGTACGTCTCCTTGCTGTCCTCGGCCATTGGCCACGTCCCGGTGGTGTCCTGGTAGTTGTGCAGGGCCAGGCCCAGCTGCTTGAGGTTGTTGGCACACTTGAGCCGGTTGGCCGCTTCGCGGACTTTCTGCACGGCCGGCAGGAGCAGGCCAATCAAAACGGCGATGATGGCGATCACGACCAGCAGTTCGATGAGCGTGAAGGCAGGGCGGCGTCGCATGATAGGACTCCTTTCGAGAAGGGGAGGCGGGCCGGTTCCCCTCCCCCTACCCTCTCCCCGCCGAGGAGAGAGGGTAGGGGGAGGAGGACCGACCCGAATACGAAGGAAAAAGGGTCAATTCACTTCGAAATCGAACGTGTTCTTTCCCTCGGCCTTGACGTCGGCGGTGAGGGTCGTCTTGAGGTTGTACTTGGGCTGGACGCGGTCCTTGTACACGGGGCCGGGTGCGCCAGGTAGGGCGTCCGGATCCAGTGCCTTCTTCGGGTCGGCCGACGAGACCGCCACCTTGTACCGGCCCGGCAGCAGGCCGTGCGGCGCGGGGATGCTGTACTGGCCGTCCTTGAT
>JBGQLF010000417.1:0-7904 GCA_041499985.1 Gemmataceae bacterium | reverse complement strand
GTTGCCTCCGCCGTTTCAGATCCTGTATGAGGATAACCACTGCCTGGCGGTCGTCAAACCGGCCCCCCTGCTCACCCAAGGTGTTCCCTTCCAGTCCCCGGCCGGTCCCATCCCCACACTGGAAGCACAAGTCAAAGCCTATCTGAAGGAGCGCTACCAGAAACTGGGGCATGTCTACCTCGGCATTCCCCATCGCCTCGATCGGCCGGTTTCCGGAGTGGTCCTGTTCGCACGCAACACCAAGGCCGCACGCCGGCTGGCGGAACAGTTTCAGAATCACCAGGTCCGTAAAGTCTACTGGGCCCTGGTCGAGGGCCAGGTCGAACCGTCCCAAGGCGAGTGGGAAGATTGGTTGCGCAAGATCCCCGAGGAGGCACGCACCGAGATCGTCCGTCCGGAGACTCCCGGTGCACGGCACGCCGTGCTGCGCTACCGCTGCCTGCGGATCAGCCCCGAAGGGACACTGCTGGAAGTCGAGCCGGAGACCGGCCGCATGCACCAGATCCGGATCCAGGCCGCGACGCGGGGTTGGCCGATCCGCTGCGACCTTCTCTATGGTGCTACCTCCATGTTTGGACCGCCGGCTGCGACTCCCCGAGACCGAGTGGTTGCCCTGCATGCCCGCAGCCTGACGTTCTTGCATCCGATCCGTTACGAACCGCTCACCGTTATCGCCCCTCTCCCTGATACCTGGAACGCATTGGCACCCACCGACGAGCCGGCCTCGCGCTAAGGCGAGCGACTTCCTTGGGTCGTTCAGTCGGCTCTTCCAGCTGGATCGTCAACGTGTAAACCCTTGGAACTGACCCAGCACCTTGGCGCTTCCATTCGGAAACAGGCACGCTGCGCCTTCTCCACTGGCACTGCCAAAACTCATTGGCCTGCAACACATTCCGGCGAGCCGGCCGCTACGGCACGCTCTTTGCTACATGGTGCCCTGTGTGTCCCCATTCTGTTCCACGGCCCCGCAGCCCTAGCAGTTGCCAAGCCGTCTTCTCGCCGCCCAGGGGTACCAAACTGCTCCCGGAATAGCGGCGCTTGTTGAGGTGCGCCTTGTCCGAGCAGAACCGTTCACGCACCTGCGAGTACGGCCCGCCCTGGGCCCGGGGCGAGCGCCGCACTCGGATGCGACGCCCTTCCGGACGATCGATCGGATGCCATGCGACGGCCCGCTCAGCAGGGGAAGATTGGTGGGAGGTTGCCGTGGTCTGTGATCTTTCCGGCGCGGGACTGGGCTTGGCCCTCGGCCGGCGGCTGGAACCCGGGTTGGTGGTAGTCCTCGGCTGCGACGACTGGCCCCGCTTCCTGGCGGCGCGAGTGGTCCATGTCATGCCCCGGGACGCGTACTGGCTCGCCGGTTGCAAGCTGCTTACCGAGCTGAGTGAAGCCGAGTTGCACGCTTGGACGTAGGATTGGCGACCGCTGTCGTTCAAGCACACGACAGCCGACTCTCAGCGCTCGAGCACGAGCAGCGACAAGCGACTGCCTTTCGTGGTGGCGAAAGCTGTGGGACGTTCCTTGGCATGCAGACATAGCCGGAGCGTCTTGCCCTCAAGCTGATAAATGCCCAGACGCGTGTCGTCGCCGACCACCAAGTCGATCTCCTTGGGCTTCTTGGTCGTGTCCAGCTTGTAGACGCCGTCGTTCATTTGATTGCCGGCCTTCAGGGCGACCTTGTCTGCCGTAAAGATGAAAGAGCGCCTGAAGGTCTGAGCCAAGCCGGCCGGCATCGCCTCGCCCTCGGCTTCGTCTGAAACCACATGCCAGGTGCCTTGGAGGAGCTCCTGATCCGACTGGGGCTGGCTCTCGGACCCGTCGCCGTGGACGCTTATCAGCACCTGGTGAGCGGCCATGCCAGCGCCCGCTCCCAGCACGCACACCGCCAGGAGCGCGGTTGCGGCAACTTTGAGCTTGGTCACAAACATCGCTCGCAACACCCCTTGCGTCAGGGCGGCGACTGGCGCAGGAAGAACCCCGGCGGCAGGAAGAGTGCCTCCGCTGACCACGGCGGCTGCATGGAGCGTCGAGCCAGCCAGCTGTGTCGGCACGGCGGCCTGCACCGTGTTCTGCGCCAGGGCGGTGACGAAGAGTCCTGCGGACAGGGTCAAGCCGCGCCGCGTCAACCGCTGCCGCAACAAGTCGCGGGCCCGGGCCAACCGGCCGGAGACGGTTCCCTTGGTCCAGCCCAAGAGGCGGGCCGCCTCGGTGTTGGTCTTGCCTTGCAGGTAGCACAGAACGACGGGGGCGCGGTATTTCTCCGGCAGCCGGCTCAGCTCCTCGTCGAGTACCGGCCGCAGCTCGTACCAAGCCATGTCGGCGATTGGTTCCACGGTCGGCATCTCACAAGCCTTTCTCTCCAGCGCGTGGCGGCGAGCGGCTTCGGCGCGAGCTTTGAGCGCGGTGCGATGCGCGACGCCGTACAGCCAGCTGCCCACGGACTCACGTTTGCCGATGGACCCGGCTTTGCGCACCAGCACCAGGAAGGTAGCCTGAAACGCGTCGTCGGCGGCATCGGCATCGTGCAAGACGCGCCGACAAACGCCGAGCACGAGCGGGCCATGGCGCTGAAGTAGCGCCTCGAACGCCTCCTCCTCCTGCCGATCGACGAAATGTTGCAGCAGTTCGCCGTCGGTCAGCTCCCCGGCAGTCGGCGTCGAGGGAAGTCGGCGAAAATAGTGCATGACACTGCTGAGAGGTCCACGCGGCATAATCCTGACTCTCCCGGAAAACAATTCGTCACTCTATTAGTGCCGCTCAGGGAACAAGTGAATACAGTTTTTTCGGCGCGCCCGTGGTCCGTACGATCCGGCAACAGGTCCTTTGGCGAGCGGCAGAAGAAAGCGTACCCGTAGGACGGCTCTCCCGAGCCGTCCGGACGGCTCGGGAGAGCCGTCCTACAGCGAAACCATCTCCTGGCGCTCGCCTTAAGGACTAGAGTTATCCTCCGGAAACCACCGCGTCATGGTCATCTTCTGCTGGGTATAGAACTGGACGCCTTCGGTCCCCTGAATGTGCAGGTCGCCGAAAAACGACTGATTCCAACCCGTGAACGGGAACCAGGCCATCGGAGCGGGCACGCCGATGTTGATACCGATCATGCCGGCGTTGAAATGACGTTTGAATTGGCGAGCGGCCCAGCCGCTGCGCGTGAAGATCGACGCCCCGTTGCCATAGGGGCAGTTCTTGCCCAGGGCCAGCGCCTGCCCAAGGTCGTCGACGCGAACGACGGAGAGAACGGGCCCGAAGATCTCTTCGCGGGCCACGCGCATGCCTGGAGCGACCCGATCGAGGATGCTCGGGCCGACCAAGAAGCCGTCGCCCTTCTTGGGGACCGCACGGCCGTCCAGCACCAGCGCCGCCCCTTCCTGCCGTCCGACGTCCAGATAACCCGTCACCCGCTCCAGGTGTTCGCGGGTGACGACCGGTCCCATATCCACTTCGGCGCCCCCGTCGGTCGGGCCGACCTTCATCTGGCCGGCGCTCTCGCAGAGCCTGTCCACCAGGGGGTCCGCGATCTTGCCGACTGGCACGGCCACGCTGCCTGCCATGCAGCGCTCCCCCGCGCAGCCGAAAGCCGTCGCCTGAAGCGCCTCGACCGCCTGGCCCAGGTCGGCGTCGGGCATGATGATCAGGTGGTTCTTGGCTCCGCCGGCCGCCTGGATCCGTTTGCCGTGTCGCGTCCCCGTCTCGTAGACATACTTGGCGACGGCAGTCGAGCCGACGAACGATACCGCCCGCACCAGCGGGTGGGTAAGCAGGGCGTCCACGCACTCCTTGCCGCCCTGGACGAGGTTGAACACCCCCTCGGGCAGACCGGCCTGCAAAAGGAGCTCCGTGAGTCGGACGGCGGTCAACGGCACCTTTTCGGAGGGCTTGAGCACAAAGGTGTTGCCGCAGGTGAGTGCGACGGGAAACATCCACAACGGCACCATGGCAGGGAAGTTGAACGGCGTGATCCCCGCACAGACGCCGACCGGGTGCCGGACGGTCTCGCTGTCGACCTTACTGGCGATGTTTTCAAGGATTTGGCCCATCATGAGACTGGGGATGCCACACGCAAACTCGACCATTTCGACGCCGCGCTGCACCGAGGCGCGGGCCTCTCCTAGGGTCTTGCCATGCTCCCGAGTCACGGAGCATGCCAGCTCTTCGGTGTGCCGCGCAAGGAGATCGCGGAAGCGAAACATGACGCGGGCGCGTTCGACGACCGGCGTCTCGGCCCAGCTCGGCAGCGCCGCGGCGGCCGCTTGCACGGCGCGATCGACCTCGGCGGCCGTGCACAGCGGAACCTGGGCGATGACGCGGCCGGTGGACGGGTTATAGACTTTGCCGGAGCGGGGGGACGCGCTCAACTCCCAGCGGCCCGCGATGAGGAGTTTGACAGGGTCAACGGCTGCGGAGGCAGAAGGTGCTATGTTCATGTGCGGACTCCTGATAGCGATTGACCCGTATTCTACAGCCCTGGGGCGAGAGTGTATAGGTGCGGCAGGCGTCGCCAAACGCTTGCCCTCCTGGAATTCACCCGTATCATCAATGTCTTGGGAACCATCCAGCATGCGCGATTCTGCGAACGTGAGGAGGCTGTCATGGCGCGTCTCGTCCGAGGGGGGCTGATCCAGGCAACATTATGCGAACCGGCGACCGCACCCGTGACCAAGATCAAGCAAGCGATGATCGACAAGCACATCCGCCTGATCGCCGAGGCCGCAGGAAGAGGCGCCCAGGTCGTTTGTCTCCAGGAGCTGTTCTACGGCCCCTATTTCTGTGCCGAGCAGCAGACCCGTTGGTACGACCTGACGGAACGGATCCCCGATGGCCCCACGATCCGGCTCATGTGCGAACTGGCCAAGAAACACAGCCTGGTCCTGGTCGTGCCGCTGTACGAAGAAGACCTGCCGGGTGTCTATTACAACTCCGCCGCCGTGATCGACGCGGATGGCAGCTACCTGGGCAAGTTCCGCAAGATGCATATCCCGCACTGCGCCCCGGGGTTCTGGGAGAAATTCTATTTCCGCCCGGGCAATCTTGGGTACCCGGTCTTCGACACCCGCGTCGGCAAGGTGGGCGTCTACATCTGCTACGATCGCCACTTTCCGGAAGGCGCCCGTTGCCTGGGGTTGAATGGAGCCGAGATCGTCTTCAATCCCTCGGCGACGGTGGCGGGATTGTCCGAATACCTCTGGAAGCTGGAGCAGCCGGCGCACGCCGTGGCCAACCAGTACTTCATTGGTGCCATCAATCGGCCGGGCTTCGAAGATCCTTGGCGGATCGGCGAGTTTTACGGCCAAAGCTACTTCTTCAATCCGCGCGGGCAGTTCCTGGCCGTGGGCAAGCGGGACGAAGATGACATCGTCCTCGCCGACCTCGACCTCGATCTGATCCGGGAAGTGCGCAATGTCTGGCAGTTCTTCCGTGACCGCCGGCCGGAGAGCTATGATCCGATCGTGCAGCCGTGAGCGCCGCGCGTGGCCAAGGAATTCTCAGCCCGCAACCGGAGCAGTCATGACAACCAACGGCGCGACTTCTACCCCCCCACAAGCGAATAGCGCCCCCCATCTCCGCGCATCGGCCCCTGCCGTACACGGGGCCGTCCCGCAACGAGATGACCACGGCTCGACGAGGGTCAGATCGGAAGGGCATCGAAAACATCCTTTCGGATGAAGGCGGCAAACCCATACCAGCGTCTGTTGACAAACGCATAGAAATCTTTCTGGAGTCGCTCGACCATGGACTTGTGGAGTTCGAGCAGGCGATCGTTCAGCGCATGATGGGGATGGTACATATCATCGAAGAACAGCACTTGGCCCACCTGAGAGAGGACATTCTCCAAATCGGTCCGGGCGCCCTGGTAGCTGTGATCGCCGTCGACATAGACCGCGTCGAACGGGTGCGCGGATTCGCGCCGGGACAGGTAAGAGCTTCTGCTCGGCATGGTCGCTGAATTCCCCACGTTGGGCCTTGATGCAGGCTTGCACTTGTTTGCTTTTGCGGGCACGAAGACGGATGGTGTCCGGGGAACAACCAAGCATCTTGGCAGCGAGGAACACCAGACCTTTGGTCTCCTTCAGGGCGGCGATCATCTCCCGGTTCGAGTAGACGCGGGGTCTGGCCATGTGTAATTACCTGACAACAGAAAAACGTTTCGCTTGCAGTCTACCCGGAAGCTCCCATTTCCGCCCATGAGCCGGGGATCGGGAAGGACTCCGAAACATCAAGAACTCAAGGAATGCAGCCGGGGGACTTTCCCGGTGTCCTCTTCCTTACCATTGGCTTCTCTGCCCCTTCCGCAACACCCATCAGCACATTGGCAACGTCCGATGAGTGAATACTACACAGAGTAGTAGCATCCTGTCAACGAAACCGGGAACATGCCTGCGTAACGATTTGTTAACAAGCCGGTTGACACCCTGTAAGCATTCGGAACGATCTCCCCGGACTTGTCCCCTTTCTGCTCGGACATGAATCCACATAAATATAAAACCAACCGTTACTTCCGTCGATCCGCCGGAGTAGGTGTTTTGGCCGGACCGCAGCTGTCCGGTCTGGCATTCTGTTTGCATAATCCTCCAGCACAAGTCTGAACAACGGAACCGATGCCCCCCAACGTCTAGCGATCATCGATTCCGGGCATGCTCATTCCTTCGGGAGAACGGTTATGAACAGGCGTTGCGGTTGGTCCGTGCTGATGGTGGCCTTGGCCACAGCCGTCACTATCGGTTGGGGGAGAACGGCCCAGGCGGGGACTCTTGATGGCCTCTCGTCCAGCACACCGGGGAGCGTGTATACCATCAATCCTGCCACAGGGGCTGCTACCCTGGTCACCAATCTGACCAGCGGTTCCCAATTTACCTCCTTTGTCGGCCTTGCAAACCGCAAGGGCACGTTGTATGCCACGGACGTCTTCGATCCCTCCAGCAATTTCGCCTTCGGGACCATCAATGTGACGACAGGAGCCTTCACCACCCTCAATCACCAAGGCGGCTCTTTTAATTGGCAGTCGCTTGCCTACAATCCCACTCCGGACCTGTTCTACACAGTGGACCCTTTTGCAACCGGCGACCCTCTTTGCTCCATGACGCCGGATGGCAGCACCATCAACATCATCGGCAGCACCTTCAAGACGATCCGCGGACTGGCCTATGATACCAACCACAACATCCTCTACGGCGTGGATGAGACCAAACTCTACACAATGAACACCGGCACCGGGGCTGCCAGCCTCATTGGCCCCACTGGCTTTAACAATTTTAGCTCTGACTTGGCCTACGATACTGAGCACAACATCCTCTACATGAACCTGGGAAGTGGCAATGGCGGCAACAACCTGTACACCGTCAACACCATGAGCGGGGCTGCCACCCTCGTCGGCCCCAACGGTCCGACAGCGGGTAACGGCATCGATGGCCTGACGTTCTTTCCTTCGCAAGCAGTTCCCGAACCCTCCACCTTCGCCCTGCTGGGCCTCGGCAGCTTGGGCCTTGTTGGCTATGCCTGGCGGCGGAAACAACACGTGCCTTGAATTTGTCCACAACCGTTACCGGGCAGCCTGGAATTGGTCCGGCTGCCGCATCTCACATCGTCCCATTGGGCGAGCCTGCGGGGTTCCTCGCACGGGGCTACAGGGTCCCGTGTCGGACCCGGAGCCGTCTCGCCCTCGGGGCAACAGAAGGGGTACTAATCGTGAAGCAACGGTACGTCGTCAACACACTCATGCAGGTGGCACGCTGCCTGTTCGCTGTCGGAGCATTCCTGCTGGCTACCCTGCCAGCGGCGGCTAATGGGGTGCCGCCGGTTTCCGACAGCTTCATTATCACTCTGCACTTTCCGTGATCTCTGGCTCTTTTTTGTCTACCTTAAAAATAGCTTGAATCAGCAAAGGCTCTCCGGCCAGGATACAAGGTGTT
>JBGQLF010000416.1:0-7908 GCA_041499985.1 Gemmataceae bacterium | reverse complement strand
GACGCTGATGATGCTCTACAAGCGCTTTCGCGAGATTGATGTGCCGGAGATGATGGCCAGCATCATCCACCAGACCCGGGGCAAGCCGTGGGAATACTACCGGGATATGACTCGCCAGCTCTGGGATGAGGCACGGCACGCCATGCTGGGCGAGGTCGGCTTCGTCGCCCTGGGCATCGATTGGACGAGGGCATGCATCACGCACAACTGGTCGTTGCGCCTCAATACTGAGTGCACACCCCTTGAGCGTCATGCCGTGCTCTATTTCATCGAGCAAGGCCTGATGACCCGGACCGGCAAGCGCTATGAGTGGGAGTTGGGCGTGCAATCGGGAGATCCGCTGATCGCCACGTTCCAGGATTACGACTGGGCCGACGAAGTTTATCATGCCGCCATCGGCCGCGAATGGTACATCCCGCAGCTCGGCGACTGGAAGCGAGCCCTCGACTACGGCGATGCCTGCTGGTCACGGATCCTGAGCAACTGGCACACGATCCGGGACCAGGGACTGACCCAGCACGAAAACTGGTGGCCGGCCATTTACGTACAGGCCTGTCAAACCTGGGGCATCGCTCCCGATCCCAAAGTGCTGGCCTACGCTGAGACCTATGAAGCGCAGCGCGCCGATCTCAAGACGGTCGGTAGCAGCGCCTAAGACGAGCCAAGCGATCCCGATTAGTGCCACAAGGAGCTGGACCATGTCACGGTACACCGCGTTCGTCGGGTTGGTCTTCGTCCTGGGATTCCTGGGTTCACCGGGCACCGGCGCCGAACCGCAGGCGCGAGGCGCGGACAAGTCCCGTCCGGGTATTCAGAAACTCGATTTCGGGAAAACGCCCGAAGGCACACCGGTGGACCTGTACGTGCTCACCAATGCGAACGGCCTGAAAGCCAAGATCATGACCTACGGGGCGATCCTCACGGAGTTGCACGTACCGGATCGGAATGGGAAAGTGGACGATGTGGTCCTCGGACTCGACAATCTCGCGGCCTATGTGGCGGGACATCCGGCGTTCGGGGCGACGGTTGGCCGCGTGGCCAATCGCATTGCCAAGGGCAAGTTCACGCTCGACGGCAAGGAATATACGCTGGCGATCAACAATGGTCCCAACTCCCTGCACGGCGGCCGTAAGGGCTTCGACAAGGTCGTCTGGAAGGCTGAGCCCGTGCAAACGTCGGATGGCGTCGCGGTCCAATTCACCTATCTCAGCCGCGACGGCGAAGAGAATTATCCGGGCAACCTGTCCACCAAGGTGACGTATACGTTGACCAACCAGAACGAGCTGAAGATCGATTATGTGGCGACGACGGATAAGCCGACGCCCGTCAATCTCACCAACCACAGTTATTTCAACCTGGCCGGTCATGCCTCGGGGAACATTCTGGGACATGAGCTGCTGCTGGCGGCCGACAAGTACACACCCGCGGATGATACCCTGATTCCGACGGGCGCGATCGAGTCGGTGCGCGGTACGCCGCTCGATTTCACGACACCGAAGACGATCGGCTCCCGCATCGAGGAGTTGCCAAGCCGGCTCGGGGGTTATGACCACAATTACGTGCTGAATGGTGGCGGCAAGTCGCTGGCACTTGGCGCCCGCGTGCGCGAGCCGAAGACCGGCCGAGTGCTGGAGATGTTCACTACCGAACCGGGCGTGCAGCTCTACACGGCCAATTACCTGAACATGAAGCAAGCCAAGGCAGGTGCCGCGTACGGCAGGCATCAGGGATTCTGCCTGGAAGCGCAGCATTTTCCTGATTCAGTCAATCACCCGAGTTTTCCCTCGACGATCGTGAAACCGGGAGAGACCTACCGGCAGACGACGGTGTACAAGTTCTCGGTGCCGTAACCGCGGCTGGGTGGCACGCCCTGAGTCTTCGAAGGGCGTGGTTGCCGTCCCCACCACGCCCTTCGAAGACTCAGGGCGTGCCACCCATTTGCCGTGGTTTTCTGGCTTGTCCCTCATCGGCAGCAAGCGCGCCTGGGCCCTCCGGATCTAGTTCTTATCGCCCCTGGGCAAGTCCTTCGGCTCGCCCTTGGGCAATTCTTGCGAAGGTGGCTCGATCGCTACGCCGTCTTTCGACTCTGGAATCGCCGGCATCGCCGCGGGTTTCGGGAACGCCGACTCCGGAATCTCTTTCAGCTGCTCCTTGCGATCTTTCTCAGCCAGGAGCGAGTATTGCTCGCCGTTCTTGCCTTGGGTATCGAAACGGCCCCAGTAATGCCGTGTATAGGGGTTGTAATAGTAGACGTAGCGCGGTTGCGAGGGATAGTAGATGCAATAGTGGTAGTTGTAATTGGCGTAGCTCTCATAGGGTTTGTAATAGTAGTAGCTGTAGTAGTAGGTCCGGCTCGGGTAATAGCTCCAGCCCGAATAGTACTGCCGGTACGCCAGCCAGTTCGCCTGGACGCGCGAGCCGACGAGCACACACGCCGCCAGCGCACAGGCGAGGGTCAAATACTTCAGCACTCTCATGGTCTCCTCCTCTGGGGGTTAGGGAACCGAACCAAATCTAAGACCGTTGAAACGCACCAAGTCGCGACTGGTTCCTTTTGCGTTCGTACACTCAGGGCGGCCATCTTTTTTCGGGGGCGCATCTTTCGGCGGTGCCTCACCTGGGGGCAGATCCACCGGCGCCGTGCTCTTGTGATACCGAACGCTGATGATGGTGCGCACCTTACCCCGAAAGACCTCGGTGATCTGCATATTGGCGGCGATCTCCGCCCCTTTGCCGGTGCCGATCTTGGGCGATTTGCTGACCTGGTCCTGGGCCGGGGGCTCGTCCGGCGGCGGCTCCTTCGACCAGACCGCCGAGAAGCTCGCGGTGATGGTGCCGACACCGGCCTCGCTGTTCAGCTGGCCCGCCACGCTCTCCGAGTATTTGGTGATCTTGAAGGCATCGAACCGTTTGACGTTGCGATACCAGCCATAGATGATATCGCTACTGTGGGCGGCGATGATGATGCCTGGATACTTCTGTTCATCGCTGAACGTGAACTGGTCCACGCCATCAATCGTCAACTGCACGAGGGCGTCATAGGGGGAGTCGTTATAGCAGCGCAGCGCGTAACACTGACCGAGCGCGATCGAGACAAAGGCCAGGCCATTTTCGTCGGTGGCCGCCAGCGGCGCGTACAGCTCCTTTTGCTCCTTGGGCGAACCCAGGATTTCCAGTGCATAGGGGCTGCCGGAACTGGCCGCGATGCGGGTCTTGGCGATGTTGGCCTTGGGGTTGTCGGCAAGTTCGACCTTGGGATTCTCGACGCTCTCTTTGAGCTTCTCATTGCGCGCCGGCTCATTGCCCAGGCTCTTCTTCACCTCGTCGTTCTTGGTCTTGTCGTTGGTTCCCGGTGGCACCTTGGACGTGAGATCGGCCGTCGGCCCGAGGAGCTTCTTGACGTTTTCCTCGCCGCGAATGTCGATCTCGAACTTTTGCAGTTCCTTATCCGTCACCCGCTCCACCAGGCGAGCCTTCAAGCGGATGAGGAGTTCCGCGCGTTTGCGGCCTTCGGCGTCGGTCGACCTGCCCTCGATGTCGGTATACTTGCCTTCGATCTCCAGAGTGGGCCTCTTCTTGCCATCGCTGATATTGAGTCCGAGTTTTTTCAGCTCCCCTTGCAAAATGCGGGCGATCTCCGGTCCCGAAGTCGCCGGCGGAACCGTGGGCCCCGCGAACTGGCCGACGGCGAGGACGTCGTTTTCCCGGTTCTCGGTTTTGAGCAGCTGTTGGATGTTCTTGGCCAGCACTCCCAGTCCCTTGGTTAAATCATTGACGACTGCGGGGCTTTCCGCTGCCGTCAGCGCGGGCGCACCGGTGCCGACGAGACACGCCAGCAGGGGTAGGGTAGAACGCCACAGGACGGCCTTGTAGGTCCGCATAGGTCTTTCCTCGCTTTCAGTTCTCCACATGGACCGGAGTGCCCAGCTCACAAGCCCGCGCCACTTGCTGGAACAGGGAGCCAAAGTCCCGGAAATCCCACAGCTCCCGCTTGATCTTCGCTCCTCCCACCAGGGGGCCCAAGCCGAGCGCTTGCAGGCGGGGAACCGTCTGGATCAGCGTCCGCAGCCTCCGGGGATCCTCGTAGCCCAGTTCGGACGAAACATCTTCCAGCGTGAGATCCTTCAGGTACTGCCGGGCGATGGCCCCGATCGGATCGGGAAACGTCGACAGTTTCTTCTCCTTATCCTCCGCCACTTGTAGGAAACGACCCGTGGCTCTCTCCAGTGCCAGCAAGAAGCGCTGCTCATCCTCCTCGACGAGCCTCTTCATCCGCTCGGGCTCCGCATAGAGTTGCTGCACTTTGATGCGGGCCTGGCCGCCGACCGCGCTGCCCTCGCGGATCACGTCCTGGAAACCACTAACCAGACCGCTCTTGTGGCAGCTCATGCACGAGAGGCCGTTGACCACCTTCGGCGAACCGGACGTCTCCCGATCATCGCGCACGATCTCGATCGGCCCGTCGTTGATGCGCTTGCCCTCCTTGTCCACCAGCAGATACCCCTGAAGGCCGTTGGGCAAATTGAAGATGATCTCGCCCCCGGCCTGCTTGAAGGCCTGCTGCGGGAACGGATGGTCCTTGAAGTCCGGTCCCAGAGGCAAGCGGACCAGGTTGCCGTTGCCGCCACTGGATTGGAAGTCGTAGCTCTTCCAATAGGCCCCGTACAGCGCTGGATGCCGCTCGATCAGGCGGTTGTGCCGCGACACGCCGCTGGTGGTCAAGCCTGCCCGGACCAGACGCTCGCTGCGGAAATTGTCCTGGACGTTGACATTCAACTTCTTCTCCAGCTCGCCGTCGGTCTTGGGCAATTGCAGAATGGTGTGGTAGAGCGGCGGCTGCGAGGCCGTGGTGATGAACCAGTCGGCCCGCACATAGGGGATGTCCGTGTCGGCCCGCTCGTAGACCGCATCGGCCAGCTCACGCAGGGCCTTGTTCTTGTCCTCACTATGGGTCAGCCCGTAGGGATACAGCTTCAGGATCTCGCGCCACAGGTCGGGCTTACCGGTCTGCTGATGCCAGCCCAGATCGCGCAGGTCGATGTGGTAGATCGTCTGCTCCTTGTCGATCGCCTGGGGGACGACCACACTATTCTCCCAGCTCAGGCTGTTGACCAGCTTGGACAGGGCCGCTCGGTACACCCGCAGATCGAAGTCGGTGACGGAGCGGTTGTTGGACAGGTGCGTCAGCGTGAAGTAGCGCTGGAACTTGCGGTCCTGCCGGTCGATCTTGTTCAGGTGCTTGTCGAGGTCCGTGAGGAGGTCTTGTTCGCTCTTGAACGAGCGTTGGGCCACAGCCGGAAACGGCGCGCCGGCTTCGATCCAGGCCTTGAAGGCTTTCTTTTCCTCCTCGGTCGGCCGGTTTTCGACTTCGTCGGGCGGCATGGCATCTTCGGCAACACGCTTCCACAGGTACGATTCGTCGGGCTTGCCGGGAACGAGGTAAATCTTCCCGGGCTTGGACTTGACGAGCAGCAGATCGCGGTTGAGCACTTCCAACGGCGGCTTCTTGATCTCCTGACCGTGGCAGGCGTGGCAATACTTCTTGAGGAAGTTGAACCCCTGCTGGGCCAGCTTCGGGTCTGGCTCGTCCGCCCTCGACGGAGTGCGGGTCGCGCCGCAGGTCAGCGTGACGGTGAGCACAAGGACCCAAGTGCGTTGCATGACGTGATACTCCTAATCCGCTGATCCCGGGTTGGGAACATCTTCATTCCTCTTTCCCGCGCTTCGCGTGGCAAAGAGGTCGTTCACTTTGGCGAGGGGCTCTCCCCCCTCTGCTGCTCGGTCAGGCGATGTTTCTGAAGAATTCGACGGGCTTAGAAACTGGATCGAAAAGGTGTCTGTTTCGAAAAGGTGTCTGGAACTCCAAAAATCACAGTTCCAGACACCTTTTCGAACAGTTGCTTACTTGCGCGGCAGTCCCCACAGTCGGATGGTCTTGTCCAGGCTGCCCGTTAGCGCCTGGGGGCGGTCGGGCGAAAAGACCACACTCAACACGATGTCCGTATGTCCCCGGAAGCACTCGCGCTGCACCCCCTTGGTGAGGTCGAACAAGCGAACCGTGTAATCGGCACCGCCGGTCAAGGCCATCCGGCCATCCGGTGAAAAGGCCACGCTGATCACGGGCTGCGTATGGTCGGTGAAGGTCATGAGCGGCTCGGCTCCGTTCACTTTCCACAGGCAGACCGTCTTGTCGTCGCTGCCGGAAAGGAACTCCCTACTATTGGGGGCAAACGCCACGCTCTGCACGCCACCCGTGTGTCCGGTGAAGCACCGCAGTTGGGTGCCGGTCTGCACATCCCACAAGCGAATGGTCTTATCCGCGCTGCCGGAGAGGAACTGCCGGCCGTTGGGGGCAAACGCCACGCTCCAGACCGGTTCCGTGTGCTCCCTTAAGCAGTACAGTTGCTGGCCCGTGTTCACGTCCCATAAGCGCACCGTCAGATCGTCGCCGGCGGAGAGGACGTACTTGCCATCGGGCGAGAAGGCCACGCACAAGACCGCATCGCGGTGCTCCTTGAAGAGTTTCAGGGGCTGGCCATTCTCCAGGTCCCACAGCCGGACCGTCGTGTCATTGCTCCCAGAAACGGCTTGGCTGCCATCGGGAGAGAACGCGACGCTCCGCACCCAGCCCCGATGGCCAGGCAAGCATTTCAGCTCTTTCAGCTCGTCGCCGGTCTCCAGTGCCCACAACCGCACTTTGTTATCATTGCCGCCGGACAGAGCGTACCGGCCATCGGCGGAGAGCGCGACACTCTGAATGACTCCCCCTCGCCGCGCCTCGATGGTGCGCAGCTCGCCGATCTTGCGTTCCCACAACACCCAGACCCCCACGGGCCCATTTTGCTGCTGCGGGTGCTGTTTGGCGAAGATCACAGTCGCCGCCGTGTCGCTGGTGTGCCGAAAGGTATACTCCACCAGCCGGCTGAGAGTTAGCTTGCCATCCGTGTCCACGGCCTCGCTATTCCAGGCGTCGAGAAAGTGGTGGAAAAAGATGCTGTGCTTGATGTTCGCTTCCTTCGGATATTCATAGCTTTGCTGTCCGGGGCCGCAGCTGAACAGCGCCACGATGCCTCCGGGCACCGGGTCGGGCTGCAAATCCCGCACGGGCCGGCCACCTTTGCCCAGCGGGGTGAGCGGATCATTGCGGCAGGCATCGACGACCAGCAATTTGCGCTGGGCCTTACACTCCTCCAGCTGCTTGTAGAGCCCGTCCAGGGCGAGCAAGGTGTCGCGATCCTTCAGTTCGGCATCCAGGGGGCAGAAGTAATTGCCTTTTTCGCCCTTGAACTGCACGCCGTGGCCGGACAGGGCCACGATCACCGTATCCTCAGGGCGAAGCCGCTCGAGCAGTAAGCCCACCTGTTCCTGAATCTTCTTAGATTCCGGCAAGAGGCGAGGCTTGACTCCCTGTCCGTCGTACATGAGAACGATGTTGTCCTTGGCAAAGCCGCGTTTGCGCAGGATCTCGGCGAACTCAAGGATGTCATTGTGCGTGTACGCGAGGGGATTGAGTTCCTTCTTGTTGTCGAGATACCGGCAGCCCACCAGCAAAGCGTACTTCTGGCCGAACGATTCTTGGCCCCAGGCCGTCGGCACGGTAAGTTGTGCGAACAGCACACCGAACAGCGCGAACCGGCAAATCGAAGCAGCGCGCATAGCACTTACCTCTCGAAAGGAAGCTTCCAGCTGTCCAAACGAATGGTCCCGATTGTACCGGGACGAACCGTTTCGATGCCAGCACAAAAGCCGGCACCGAACGCTTAGTTGCCTTTTCCGTATTCTTGTACGGCGCGATGGGGCAGTTATGACAGAAAAATCAGATTTTTTTCTTGCAGGCCGGGAAAGGGGCCTGGTTCAAAGGCAAGTAACAGCATTGTGGCGGCAAGTTTGCAACTTGCCGGTGGGCCT
>JBGQLF010000415.1:0-7938 GCA_041499985.1 Gemmataceae bacterium | reverse complement strand
TCACCCGAGGACTTCGGCGCTACCTTGTTCCACGCCCTGGGAGTGCCCCCTGAAACCCGTTTAGGGGCGGACGGTTTCACACGCCCCGCCAGCACGGGTCAGCCGATTTGGAGCCTCTTCGGCTAGGCGTTCAAGGCGACCGGCTCGGGGGAACGGCAGCCTCTCCCGACCGATCAACGAGCTGGCCTGTGGTTATTCGTCTTCCTTATTCGGAGGTCCGGAGCCATGATGACCACGTCCCGAGGTCGCGGCGGTTTCACGCTGATCGAGCTGCTGGTGGTGATCGCTATCATCGCCGTGCTCATCGGCCTGCTGCTGCCCGCCGTCCAGAAAATCCGCGAGGCCGCCGCCCGCATGAGCTGTAGCAACAACCTCAAGCAGATCGGCCTGGCCATCCACAACTACCACGACAGCCAGGGCGCGCTCCCCATCAATCGCTATGGGGATTACAGCGCGAGCTCGGCCTTCGGCGGCCCCTACTTCACCTCCTCCTCGTGGAGCTTCCTCGCCGTCCTGTTGCCTTACCTCGAACAGTCTAACCTCTATCAGGCGGGTCAAATTGCCAATAGTATCCAAACCGCGAAAGGTATCCACCCAGGCGGCGTTGCCGGCACACCGACGCTGCAGAACAGCAGCGCCATTGCCGGTATCGTCAAGACTTTCCTGTGCCCGAGCGATCAGGCCTCCTCGCTCGGGCAATTCGCCGAATCCACCCGCTACATGAAAAACGCGGCGGGGAAATACGATACCATCCTCGTCGGACTGACCAGCTACAAGGGCGTCCTGGGGGCTAACTGGAATTACGGGATCTATCCAAACGGCCCGCCGCCGACGGGGGGTGGAGATGGCTTCTGGGGCGCCAATGGCCTCTTCACGCTGAATTCCTGGCAGGCCCCAGTCCGTCTCGCCGGCATCACGGACGGGACGAGCAATACCTTCCTGGTCGGGGAGGATATCTTCAATGCGAGCGCCGCGACAAGCACCATTACAACCGCGGGCGAAGGTTATGCCTGGGCCCACTCGGTCGAGGTCACGCTGACCTGCGCCATTCCCCCCAACGCCAAGGGGACGAACGGACTCCTGGTCCCGTACACGGATTGGCAGAACTATCACGGTTTCAAGAGCAATCATGCCGGCGGCGTTCAATTCGTTTTCGCCGACGGCAGCGTCCGCTTCATCAGCGATTCGACCGCCCTGGGGACCTACCGGGCCCTGGCGACTTACAACGGCGGCGAAGTCGTAACCTTGCCGTGATCGACCGGCGCAGTCGGTCCAGGCGCTGCGCGCTGGCCGCGAGCAGCGCCTGGCTGTGCCCTTCGCACATTCCCTTTTCTTTCTCCGAGGCGAGACCCATGCGCTTGACGAGCCCGCAACCGGGTTGGTACCTGGCGGCACTGCTGACCGGGGGAGCTGTCTTGGCGGCGGCGGGGTGCAGCAGCGAGAGCGGTGAGAAACTGGGGCCGGTGACCGGGAAGATTACGGTGGGCGGGAAGCCGCTGACGACCGGCTCGGTGTCTCTCCGGCCCGACGCGTCGCAGGGAAACAAGGGTCAGCACCAGCCCAACGGCGCCATCGACGCGGAGGGCACTTACGAACTGCTCGTGCCCCCGGCCAAGAAAGGAGCACCCCTGGGGTGGTACAAGGTGGTGGTTACCGCCTACGACAACCCCATGCCCAACAAACCACTCAAATCGTTTATCGACATGAAATACTCGGACGAAAAGACCACTCCCCTGAAGTTCGAAGTGATCGAGAATCCGGAGCCGGGCCGCTATGATTTGAAGTTGACGCGCTGACGACCCGACCGCCTAGATAGCTGCGCGGATTGGGGAAAGTAGAACGGAATTCATTCCGTTGGCTTTCCCGAACGGAATGAATTCCGTTCTACTTTCCCTCTTGCGGGGACTTATTTAGTAGGATAGCGAGTCCGATCCTGTGGTGGCCGTTCGACAGGAGCGGAATCCTATTCTACAAGCCGATTCACGCACGGTGTGATTTCGAGGCCAAAAGCCAACCGAGGCACCCCCGCCCTTCCGCCGCCGTTCCTCGGCAGAAGCCATTGCAATCCGCTGCCCCGTTGACCACAATAATGCGTACTGCCCGTTTTTCCTGCCACCTTGAGGGGGTAATAGCCAATGGTCGGCTCTGCTATGCGTTGGCCCGTCCTGATCGCCCTTGGGCTGCTCTCCTGCTCAGGCGGGTACCTCTCGGCCGGTGATCTCTACAAGTCCGATCCGGCCAAAGGCGAATCGGTGGCTCTGCCCAAGCCGGCCGAGGTGCAAACGCTGACGATCTCTCCAACCAACATCATCCTGAAAGGCATGGACGACGCCCGCCAGGTTATCCTGACGGCCAGCCTGTCCGGCGGCCGGTTGCAAGACCTGAGCGGCGATGCCCAGTATGCCATCGCCGACTCCACGGTCGCCCGGGTCACGATCTCGGGCCGGGTTCTTCCCCTGGCTAACGGCACCACCGAGCTGACCGTGCGCTATGGCGGCAAGGTGGTCCAGATTCCGGTCCGGGCGGAAAGCTGCGATGTCCATCTGCCCATCAACTTCGGCAACCAGATTGTGCCGATCTTCACCAAGCTCGGTTGCAACAGCGGCGGCTGCCACGGCAAGGCGAGCGGCCAAAACGGCTTCAAGCTGTCGCTGCTGGGCTTCGAGCCCGATGTCGATTACATGGCGCTCGTGAAGGAAGCCCGGGGCCGGCGGTTGTTCCCGGCTTCACCCGAGAACAGCCTGTTGCTCCGCAAGGCAGCCGGCGCCATGCCCCACGGTGGGGGCAAGCGCCTCGAAGCCGATTCGGACGAGTACAAACTGGTGCGCCGCTGGATTGCCGCCGGCATGCCCAAAGGCCTGGCGACCGATCCGGTCGTGACCCGCATCAGCGTTTATCCCGAGCACCGTATCCTGACGCGGCAGAACAAGCAGCAGTTCGCTGTCTACGCCCATTACAGCGACGGAGCCGTCGAGGATATCACGCGCCGGGCCCAGTACGAGAGTAACGATACCGAGATTGCCGTCGTCGAGGCCTCGGGCCTGGTGCGCACCCTGGGGATGAGTGGCGAGGCAGCCGTCATGGCTCGCTACCAGGGCCATGTCGCCACCTTCCGCGCCACCGTGCCGCTCGGCGCCAGCATCCCGGCGTACCCGTTCCCCAACCAGACCGTCGTGGATCGCTTTACGCACAAGAAGTGGCAAGAACTCGGCCTGGTGCCGTCGGAGCGGTGCAGCGACGAGCAGTTTATCCGCCGCGTGGCGCTCGACATCACCGGCACGCTGCCGACGCCGGCCAAGGTGCAGGCGTTTCTGGCCGATCCGGATCCGAGCAAGCGCGATCAGCTGGTGGATGCCTTGCTGGAGTCGCCGGAATATAGCTATTACTTCGCCAACAAATGGGCGGATATCCTGCGGATCAAGCGGAATGGCCAGCCCGATCGGGCGACGGGCACGTTCGCGTTCCACGCCTGGCTGCATGACGCTGTGCGAGCCGATAAGCCGTACAACGAGTTGGCCCGCGACATCCTGGCCGCCACGGGCGATGAGTACACCCATCCGCCGACGGTGTGGTACAAGGAGCTGCAAAACCCCGAGCAGTTTGTCGACGACACGGCCCAGGTGTTCCTCGGCCTGCGCCTGGCGTGTGCTCAGTGCCATCACCATCCGTACGAGAAATGGAGCCAGGACGATTACTGGGGCATCGCGGCGTTCTTCGGCAGGCTGGGGCGCAAAGCCACGCCGCTCCCCGGCGGCGGCTTGCAGAATCAGCCCGCGGTGGTGCAGGCGATCTTCACGCGCTCGACCGGCAATGTGACGAATAAGCGCACTGGTCAGGCCGCGGTCATCAAGGCGCTCGACGGCGATCCGATGCAGATCAGCGCCGACGAAGACCCCCGGGAAAAGTTGGTGGATTGGATGGTGGACACCAAGAATCCGTTTTTCGCCCGCGCCGTGGCCAATCGCTATTGGGCGCATTTCTTTGGCCGAGGCATCGTCGATCCTCTCGACGACATGCGCGTCACCAATCCACCCTCGAATCCCGAGCTGCTCGATGCGTTGGCCAAGGAGTTGGTCGAGCACAACTACAGTCTGAAGCACCTGATCCGGACGATTTGCAGGAGCCGGACGTACCAGCTCAGCGCGGTGCCGAACGAGTTCAACAAGCACGACAAGCAGGCGTATGCCCGCTATTATCCGAAACGGCTGAGCGCTGAGGTGCTGCTCGACGCCGTTTGCCAGGTGACCGACAGCCCGACGGCGTTTAACGGCTTACCGCAGGACCAGCACGCGCCGCGACGGGCGATCATGTTGCCGGACGAATCGTTTGCGTCGTACTTCCTCGACGTGTTCGGCCGGCCGCAGCGGACGAGTGCCTGCGAGTGCGAGCGTGGCGGTGAGGCGAACCTGGCCCAGGCGCTGCACCTGCTGAACTCCGACGAGATTCAGAACAAATTGAGCCGCGGCGGCGCCCGGGCCGATGCGCTGGCCAAGGACCCGCGGCCCGATGCGGAGAAAATCGAGGAGCTGTTCCTGTGGGCGTTCGCGCACAAGCCGGCCCCGGCTCAGCTCGACATGGCGCTGGCGCATCTCGCCAAGCATGGCGAGAATAAGAAGGTGGCGTACGAGAACATTCTCTGGGCGCTGCTCAATACCAAGGAGTTTGTGTTTAACCAGTAGAATGGGTGGATAGCCGAAATAGCCGATAGGGAGCGGTGTGTCCACCGCTCCCTTTTTCATTTCATGAAAGGGCAGGACAGGCGGTCGGCCTGGATGGTACAATGGCCTTGCCTAAATCGGATGCCCTTTGGGATAACAAGTAATGGCCAAGAAGCAGGACAAGACTACTCGCCAGACAACCGCTCGGCAATGTAGGACGACCACGGCGGATGCCGCTGTCAACGAGGAAGCTGTCTGGCGTGCCGCAGTCAACCACTGTATTTTCCACTACCCAACGTTATATACCCCCGGCGTCCCGGAACTCTCCTTATCAGACGGGGCCAAGATCTGGCTCGTCCCGATTGTGCTGCGCTTTCCGCTGAGCGGCACGGTCGGCACGGTCGGCCACATTCGCATCGACCCTCGCTCCGGTGAGGTGATCGACAGTACGCCCTCGCGTGAGGCCGTCGCAAGGGGAAGGCAGTTGTACGCAGGTAGATCCGATGCCGGTTCGTCTGCCCCTGTTCCGCCAGGAGAAAGAGGATAACTGTTCGCTCGCCTGCTTGCGCATGATCCTTGCCTCCTACGGCATCCAGGTGACGGAGAGTAGGCTCGAAGCGGAGGTTCACAAAGACCTCGGCGGGGTGTTCATTGAGGACCTGGCGCAGCTTTCCCAGCGCTACGGCTTCACCGGAGAGATTGTGGAGCTTGACCTCGACGCTGTCGGCAACTTGCTTGCCCAAGGGGTCTTCGCCATCGTCTACCTGAACCGGCTTCATTTTGGGAAGAAGATGTCCCTCAGTAGAAGATACACCTGGGCCAATGCCATCTTTCACGCCGTCGTTCCAACGCACGTTTCGCCCACGTTCGTCACCTTCAACGATCCCTTGCCGCCGGGAAAGCAGCGACGCGCCTCACGACGCAAGTTCGAAGCCGCACAGCTCGACATGAACCACTGGTGTGTCGTCTGCCGACCACGCTGAACGTCTTGGAGAAGGCTCCGGGGACTCTTTGGACAGCACGGCCAAACCATGATTGACCTTCCCTGGGGTAAGACGGTGCTCCGCGTGCCGCTCCCTCCCCGCTGGCGGATATTGGGTCCCTTTCTGCCCCAGGAGCTACGGTCCGCGGCCGGCCCGGTGGCGAACTGCCTTGAGGCACTGGCGAACCCGGTCCACGCCGCCCCTCTGGCGACGCGCGATCTGAGAGGTAAGCGCGTACTCTTGATCGTGGATGATTGGACGCGGCCCACTCCTGTCTCCCAGTTTTTCTGTCCCGTTCGAGATGCATTGCTCCAGGCCGGCGTGGAGCAACGCCACATCGAGATCCTCTTTGCTCTGGGTGTCCACCGCCCGATGAGCGCGGGCGAGGCGGCGGCGAAAGTGGGTCCGGAGAACCTCGCGCAGCACCGCTGGCACAACCACGACGCCTACGCCGCCCGCCAACTCGTGGACCTGGGTACTACCTCCCGGGGAACGCCAGTATGGCTTAACCGGCTGCTGACGGAGTTCGACCTCCTGGTCCCGTTGGGCCTGGTGGAACCGCATCTGCTGCTGGGCTTCGGTGGCGGTGCCAAGATGCTCTTGCCCGGGTGCGCGGGAGCCTTGACCATCGGCCACAACCATCTCCAGGGCGTCGGCGGCGGGCACTTCAACTTCGTCGGTGTTTCTCCGGACGATTCCCCGATGCGCCTCGACCTGGAAGAAGGGGTCCGGCTGCTGGGCCGGGAAGTTTTCGTGGTCAATGCCGTTCTCAACCACCAAGGGGACATCGTGCGCTTCTTCTGTGGCGACGCGCACCAGGCGTTTCGCGCCGCCAGCGCGTTTGTCCGCAGCCACGCCCAGGTCGACCTCCCTGGTCAGGCAGACGTCGTGCTCACGAATTCCGCGCCTCTGGATGCTGACCTGCGTCAGAGCCTCAAATGTATCGGCAATGCGCTCTATGCGGCCCGCCCCAACGGCGTGGTGCTCGGGTTCCTGCACTGTGCCAACGGTTTGGGCGATCTGCCGCTGCCACCGTGGACGTTGCCTTATTCGCTCCTCCGCCCCTTGCTGCACGTGGTCAGCCACCGGTGGATCATGCCGCTGGTCCAGGCGCTCCATGGCCACGCCCCCATCGAGGAGAGGTTCCTGACACACTTCGGGCTGCAAATGCTCCGCCGCAACCACCTGTGGTTCTTCAGTGAGAACCTGGGGCCGAATGTCGGCAAGAAAATCGGCGCTCTGCGACAGTTCCCGAGTGTGGAAGCGATGCTGGCGGCGGCCGTCCGGAGGGTGGGCCCTCAGGCCACGGCCGCAGTGTTTCCCCTGGGCGGGATCAGCTATTACCCCGGCACCAAAGAGGCTCACGTGGGTCGGACATTTCTGTCCGCCGGTGCCTGAGAAGAGGACAGGACCCCCAGTATCACGGGTCCTGTCCCCTGAAGCAGACAGTGCCTGACTGGCTTTCCGGTCACGCCTATTCCACGTTCAAGGTAAGCAGGTACTGTTCGTACGTCTTGCGTTGCTGCTCGGCCGTCTCCTGGAGCTTGGTGATCTGCTCCCGCCGCTTCTCGATCTCGGTTTCCTGGTCGTCAAACTTTTTCAGATAGCGTTTGTAAGCTTCCGAGGTTTGCGGCACCCGCTCCATGTTGGCCCGCATCCGCGCCTGGTCTTGCTCGATGACCTTCAGGGCCTGCTCCTCGCGCTGCATCTCCCGTTGCGTCTGCGCCAGCTCGTTCTTCAGCTTTAGCGCCTGCTCCAGCGCCTCGCGCACCTTGGGCGTGATGACGTTGGCTCGCAGGAAAATGCGAACCGTCTCGTCAGCGCTATTGCTCAAGGCGACCGTGCTGACCAGCTGCCGCTCTTCGACGACTTCTTGTTGCACCGGCTGATTGGGCCGCGCCTTGACCTCAAAGCGGTAGACATCCCGGCTGCGCTCGGCGGCCTTGTCCGGACTGACCAGCTTCCAGTCACTGCGATAGGGATGCTCCAGGAGCACCACGCGCTCATGCTCGGAGCGGTTCTTGACCGTATACACCTTGGTCAGGCGAACCTTGTGCGTGGCCTGGAGGATCCCCTTGACCACCTTGACCGCCACCAGGGTCTCCGGAGCCGGCTTGGCCTCCGCCACCACCTCGGTGCCGAGATCGACCGCGTAGCTGAGTTCGACTTCTGACCTTTTGGAGAGGGGTCGCAAAGAAGGAGCCTTCGTGGTGCAATGAAGGTAGAGCCATCGCCCGCATTGACACCAAGGAGGCTCCCATGTCCAGTATAGCCACTTCTCGGCACCAGCGCAGCGC
>JBGQLF010000414.1:0-7938 GCA_041499985.1 Gemmataceae bacterium | reverse complement strand
CGTCGCGCCCAGCTCGTGCTTCCTTCTCCTCAGTCTATCCGATGGCCAGCACCAGCCCGAAAAGCCTTCCGCACATCAATGCCACCGCAACACCACCCTTGCGTTGTCCCCAAATTATCCCCAAATCCGAATTGCTCCTTCGTGCCTCCTAAAACGACTGTAGCCGCAAGTCCTTGACCTGCGGCTACTTCTGTTTAGCGAGGGCGACGGGACTCGAACCCGCAACCACCGGATCGACAGTCCGGTACTCTAACCAATTGAGCTACGCCCCCAACGTTTTCTCCAAAAGACTCCGGTCCCTCCCAGGACACCCGTGCAAGCAGGATTTTATTGGCTCTTGGGGCGATTTCCAAGCGCTTTTCGGAAAGTCCAGGGCAGAGCCGGAGACCCCGCGATTATTCTAGGATCTGCAGGGAGAAGCTGCCAGGGCGCTGCTTGGAAAACCAAGCAGCAATCCAAGGGCCGGGGGCCACGAACTCGAGCAGTTTGGGGGCCTCCAGTGCTCCTGAGCTATTACCCCCTTTGAACCAGGAACTGCGACCCATCAGGCGCGGACCGTGTTCTGGGAGGAACCGGCGCAGTTACTTAGGCTGCGGGTGGCCGGGATATACAATAACCTGGGGGTGCCAAGGGGCCGCATTCGCTGGCAAGCTGGAACGGGAAGAGCCAAGAAAACACAGAGCGCTTGTCACGTCCTCCGCAATACGCCGTAGTTGAAGACAGAAAGGGCGACGGAACGGGAACCAGTTCTGGGTCAGCCCCTGAATGGGAGGAAACTCTGATGACTTCTCGGTTGTCCGTGTTGCTTGTCGGTCTCTGCGTTGGTGGTTGGGCACAACCTGCTGAAGCGGGCCCCCCGGCGCCCCAGCTGGCAGACGAATGGCAGCAAGCCAAACCTATTCCAGCTGGCCGGCTGGAAGACTTCGCCTGGGTGCGGTCGCAGGCAAAGGCGCTGGCAGCGAGCTGGAATGCCAAGGCCGAGCTCTTCCGTGCGGACCTGTGGGGCGCCTATAACAAGTCACGCTTCCAGCCCGCCGGGGCACGGTTGCTGTTCTTCGTCCCGCAGGAATGGTCCAAGGGCGTTCCTGCGAAGATGCCGGCGACGCGAGCCAACCTGGTCAAGAACCTGATCAATCTCCTCACGCTGCGCGGGGACGATCTGGAAACCCTGCACCGCAACGAAGAGGCGCGGGTCTGTTATCAGAGAATTCTGGCCCTCGAGCCGGCCAACGAGGAAGCACGCAAAGGAGTGCAACGGACAGCCCGCTGATCGCATTGGGGAAGCTTCGGGCCTTCACCGGAGCTACCGGAACGACGCGTTACCATGGAGCCGCTGGAATTCTTCCTCGTGGCCTAACCCACGAGGACGAACTCGAACAGCCCGGCTCTATTTCGTCTGACTGGCCTCACCGAAACAGATCTTCTTAGATGGAAAGACCGGGAAATCGGTGGCGTTGTTGTGCAGTTCTGGCGGAGCTTCGGCGCTATACCAAAAGGTCCTTTCCTTAACTATCATGCACGCTCCGAATAGGCTCGACGGTCGGCTTGGCTGGACTCGGCAGTCTTTGCAAAGTCCATGAACGGCGGCGATGACCCCTGTCCGCGGAGACCATGCGATGAAACTCACCAAGGCGTCGTGGATCCTGCTTACCGCGTGGGCGCTCCACCTTCCCGGCTGGGCCAACGCCGAGGGCAACCGCGAGCTGAAGGTTCATCTGGCCCAAGCCAACAACAACAGCCCCTATGCATTCGTGCGGGCCAAGTTCGAGCCCGGCGAGGTCGCGGACCCTTGGGCGGTCCGCTTCTTCGATGAAACGGGTGCGGAGATTCCCTATTTTGTGTGGGACTCGGTCACCTGGCGGGTGGCGCAGGAGGGGAGGGCGGATTGGGGGAATCGCTATGCCCTGATGAATCACGCCCCGGGCGAGGCGCCGGAGGTGCGCGAGGCCCGCGCCCAGAAACTCCAATGGGCCAGGAAGAACCTTCCCGAGCTTGGGGCACAACTGGAGGCCCAGGAACAGGCAGCCAAGAGGGCCCCAGACTCCGTGTGTGCGGCGCTGTACCTGCTGCACCACCATGTGCCCGCCTTCGGCAAGGAGCGGCTTGCGCTGCGCATCTACCCCCAGAGGCAAGTAGAACCAAGACGCCGGCAGTGGCAAGGCCAAAAGGTTGACACGCGGATTTCCGTGGACCAAGGCGCGCTGAGCTTCCGGAATCTGCCGGACCGACTCGGCGTCGTCTGGAATGGCAAGGAGGTGTTCCACTCCGCCGGTTTTCAGGCCGGGGATTGGGCTGACACGACGAGTCACGCCGATCCATCGCGACCTTTTGCCGTGGAGACCGTGGAGGGGATCATCACCAAAGTCTCCATCACGGCTGCGACCAAGGGCCGACAGGGCGGATCCATGGATTGGCAGTGTTCCTATTGGCTGTTCCCCGAAGGGAGCTACGTGGCCCTTGAGGGCTTCAATCTCCGTGAAACCTCCGGCTACGTCGGCGGACCGCAGAAGCTTTGCATTTGGCAAGCGGACGGGAACTTCACCCTGGGCCATGCCCCACTTTGGGAGACGCCGTGGTGGCTGCATCGGGCCGGTGAGCGAGGCTTTGTGGCAACCCACCTGTTCCACGCCACTCCGTTGACGATCGGCTACGGCAACAATCCTTTCGCGGTCAATGCCGAAGGGGCCGACAAAGACCCGCAAGCGCAGGCCGACGGCAACCGGTTGCTCCTGAGCTGGTCGCATCGGCTCGACGATCCGGCGGTCCTGCGCCTGATGGCGCCACAGCCTCTTCCCCGCCCGAGCGAGCCCCCGCCCAGCGCACCCCCCAAGCCACTCCGCTGGCAGCCAAAAGTCGATTGGCTCTACCGCCAGTACATCGCGGGCCTGGGGGAGAAAGCGGAGGCGGCCGAAGGCGCGCTGCGGGACGTGCTCGGCGCGGCGGCCGGCTGGATCGACCGACCGGTAAGCGAAGAGGAGTTGGCGGCCCAGTTGGTGCAGATGATGCCAAGGATCGCGACGAGCCGAGAATCTGCGGAAATCGGACTCCTGAAGATCGTGCCGGCGGTGCTCCGGAACGATCCAATGGCGATCAAAAATGCGCTGAGCCGCGCGCGGGATCAGGCCGCACGAACCGATTACTACATCAACCTGATCCGGCGCCACGTGGAGCGCGGCGGCAAGCCGTCCGAGGGGAGAAAGAAAGACGATCCCGACGGTACGCCGCGTGAGGGCTGGACCGGCAATCCCTGTTATCATGCCGCCCTGATGCCGTGCTATGTCCGTGTCCTGGAGCACTTCGAGTTGCCGTTCCGGCAGCACGAGTACCGCCAGGCCATCCTTCGCTATGCCGACTTCAGCCTGGAGTTGCTCGGCGGCAACCCGGTCGACTTCGACAAGTTGAACGCGACGTTCCAGGGCGAGTGGCCCAGTCGAATCGTCCCCGTCATCCCGCTCCTGCTACACGCCTACACGCTCAAACCGGAGGAGAAATACGCCCGATCCGCAAAGCTCCTGTTCCAGGACCTGATGCGCCTGGTGGAACGCAACCCGCATGGGTACTGGCCTGCATGGACGTTCAACCCGAAGGCAGACAAGTTCGACACGGTCTACAACCCGGTCGGCTACGAGCGCGGCATTGCCTCGTTTTGGTCCGAAGGACTGCTGGACCTGATCGGGCGGGACACGGCCTCGCGGTTCGTGGCCGCGCAGGCCCGGTGGTTTGTCTTCAGCGGCCAACTGCTCGACACCCTGGAAATCGACAACGCTACTGCCATCCGCGCCAGTACGCACGGCGGACACACCAACATCCGTAACCAGATCGGCATCTACCTCTATGACGATTTCGACTTCTACCGAGGGCTCGTCGGCGATCTCGTGACCTGGTCGGCCGCCACCTGCCAGGTGCCGGGCCAACCAGATGGCTCGGGAACGGGCGCCTATCGCAGCCTGGAGCTATCCAATGCCGGCTCCTCGATGCTGCGCTGGGCCCTGGGTATTCGACCGGGGGGTAAGTGGCTGGAATCCAAGGTGCAGCGTCTGCCGCAGAAAGGCTTTCGCCTTCAAGCCTGGAACCGGCTTCCGCAAGCGAAGCCGACCATCAAACTCGCGGCCCCAGACGTCGGCCTGCAAGGGCAAGCGGAACTGCTTTTAGTTCAGTTAAGCGGACCGGCGTTCCGTCAGCCGGCAGAGTTCGAGGTGACCTGGACGGCCGACACGGTGTCGTTGAAGGTGACCAAGCCGGCAAAGATTCGCTTGTCCTACCGCGTGCTGCGCCCGGACTGGCCCGCCGAGGACAAACCGGTGCTCCAGCGACGGCGTCCCGGCGGCCTCCCCGAGGTCGTGCACAACGAGGCAGTCTGGGAGAACAATCGCGTCGAGTGGCAGGCCACGCCGGGGACGTATGACTTGCGAATGGTCCCGAAGTGATCCTGGTACTTCGTTTACGTTTCGCGCCTAGCCAATCCTGTCGCATGCAACGGCAGGCTAAAAGCCTACCCCACGAAATACCTGTATTCATTTGTGCCGTTGGCGGTACTATCAGAGTGAATAGACTCCGGGAAAGTCAGGTTGCAGGACACTGTCGCCCGGCTCGACCGCATAGTGCGCAGCAGTGCGAGTCCGCGGCCACCTAACCGTTCCGCTGTTTCGTCGAACCTGCGGCAAGAGGCCTCGACGCCCCGGTCGATCCTGAACGGACCCGTTGAACCTAGTTCCCTTCGCCGAACAGGAGGCATCCCGTGTCCCGAACGCTCCTCTGCTGCGTCGCGCTCGCGGCAATCCCTCTGTCCGCTCGGGCCGAACAAACGGTCACCGCCACGGAAACGGTGATCCGGCTGACCGTGCAACCGATGCCGGCTCCGAAGCCTGCCCTCCGATACCGACTCTTGCCCGAGCTGAAGGAGATGAATCCCGGCAACCCAATCCCGAACTACCTCCGCTGCATGATGGAGCAGGACCTCTCCTCCGAGACGGAGGTCCGCAGCAACTCCGTGCTGCGCCAGGTGGACCGGGCCGCTCGGCTGGACAAACCCGACTGGCAGATCCTGCTCCAGGTCAAAACCGAGGGCATCAGCCTGCTGCTTCCCGACTTGCAGAAGCTTCGGACCCTGGCCTCGGCTCTCCAGGAACGCTTCCGCGCGGAGGTCGCCGCGCGCCGCTTCGACGACGGCCTGGTTACAGCCAAGACGTTGTTCGCCATGTCGCGGCACATGGGCGAGCATCCAACGCTCATCGGCGACCTGGTGGGCATTGCCATCGCGATCGTGGCCATCGGCCCGCTGGAGACAATGCTGGAACAGCCCGGCTGCCCTAACTTGTATTGGGCGCTGACGAACCTGCCCAACCCCCTGGTTTCCATGGAGAAGGGGTGGGAAGGCGAACGGGTGCTGGTTTTGGCGGAGTTCCGCGACCTCAATGAAAGCGCCCCGATGAACGAGGAGCAGCTCAAGAAGGTGATCATACACTTCGACAAGCTGCGCGGATCGAACGGGGACGTGCGCAGGTGGCTGGACGCACGGAACAAGGACGAGGAGCGGGTCCAGGCCGTCCGCCGCCGCCTCGTTGAAATCGGCCTTTCGGAAGAGCGGCTCCTCCGGTTCCCAGCTGACCAGGTGATCCTCCTGGACGAGAAGCGGGAGTTGGAGGAGCGCCGCGACGAGGCTCTGAAACTCATGACCCTGCCCGCCTGGCAGACCGAGGCGCTGGCTAGCCAGACCAAGCCGTCCAAGGAGGAGACGCTGTTCGGTTCCGTGGTGTTGGACCTGCACAAGGTTCGGCGGGCACAAGGGCGGCTGGAACAGCGGATTGCGCTACTGCGGCACGTCGAGGCCTTGCGGTTGTACGCCGCCGAGCACGACGGCAAGCTGCCTGAAAAGCTGGCCGACGTCCCCGTGCCGCTGCCCACCGACCCGTTCACCGGCAAGCCGTTCCACTACACGGTGGACGGGGCCACAGCGCACCTCCGCGGCAGCCCGCCGCCGGGCCAGGAGAAAGAGCCCGGTTTTAACGTCCACTACGAAGTGACGATCCAGAAATGAATCGTCGGGCCCTTGATGCATTCGCTTACCAGGAGGTATCCCGTGTCCCGAAGGCTCCTGTGGTGCGTCGCATTCGCAGCACTCCCTCTACCTGCTCGGGCCGATCAGGCGGTCACCGCCGCGGAAACAGTGATCCGGCTGACCGTGCAGCCGATGTCCGCCCCGAAGCCGGCCCTGCGCTACCTGCTTCTGCCCGAGCTGAAGGAGATCACTTCTGGCAACCCGATCCCGAACTACCTCAAATGCTTGTTGGACCAGGACTTCGCTTCCGACCGGGATGTCCTGGGCAGCTCCGCGCTGCGCCTGGCCGACCGCGCCGCCCGCATGGATAGACCTGATTGGCAGATCTTGCCCAATCTCAAGACCGACGGCATCAGCCTGTTGGTCCCCGACGTGCAAAAGATTCGGGCCCTGGCTGCGGCTCTCCAGGAGCGCTTCCGCGCCGAGGTCGCCCAGCACCGCTTCGACGACGCCCTGGTCACTGCCAAGACGATGTTCGCCATGGCACGCCACACGAGTGAGCACCCGACGCTCATCGGCGACTTGGTGGGCATTGCGGTCGCCTACGTAGCTATTGCCCCCCTCGAGGAGATGCTGGAACAGCCGGGCTGTCCCAACTTGTATTGGGCGCTGACGAACCTGCCCAATCCCCTTGTCCCCCTCGACAGGGGACTCGAGGGCGAACGACTGTGGCTGTTGGCGGAATTCCCCGGACTGTCTGCCAGCGCTCCCCTGAGCGCGGACCAGCTCCACAAGCTGATCGCACTCATGGACAAGCTGTTGAGGCAAGCGATGATCAAGCCGGAGGGGGGCTTGCGGGAGTGGCTGGACGCACGGACCAAGGACGAGGAGTTGCTCCGCGCCGCCCGCCGCCGCCTGGTCGAACTCGGCCTGCCGGAGGAGCGGGTACTCCAGTTCCCGGCTGCCCAGGTGCTCTTGCTGGACGAGCAGCGCAGCTACGAGGTGTACCGCGATGAGGGCATGAAGCTCATGAATTTGCCCGCCTGGCAGATCGAGGCCCTAACCCGCCACCCCACGTTGCCCCGGCAGTCGTCGCTGTTCGACGAGTTTGTGCCGGCCGTTCAGAAGGTTCGCCGGGCACAGGCACGGCTGGAGCAGCGGCTAGGGCTCCTTCGGCATGTCGAGGCGCTGCGCCTGTATGCGGCCGAAAACGACGGCCGACTGCCCCAGAAGCTGGAGGACATCCTGATGCCGCTGCCCGCTGACCCGTTCACCGGCAAGCCCTTCCACTACCAGGTGGATGGCGCCACAGTCCACCTTCGCGGCAGCCCGCCGCCGGGCATGGAAAAAGAGCCCGCTTATAACGTCCATTACGAGGTGACCCTCCAGAAGTGAAGCAGCGGATGAGCGACCGATGGCTAGTTTTGTACTTTCTTGGCGCCGGGAGTCTTCCGTCATGATTCGCGTCCTCTTTGCCGTTGTGGTACTGGCCGCGCTGCCTGTGGGTTCCCGTGCCGAGGAAAGCGCGGTCCGGATGAAGGTTCGGCCGATGTCGGCGCCGAAACCCGCTCTCAAATATCAGCTCCTGCCGGAAGTGTGGGAGCTGCACCCCGGTAACCCTGCCCAGTGGTATATCCGCTGCTTCCAGGAGCAGCGCAACTTCTTTTTCAGCAAGGAGGCCACCGCGGAGCGCGCCCGCTATCGAGCGCTGCCGCTCGCCGAATTGCCAGCGGAAAAACTACGCCAGTACGGTGGGTATGCGCTGACCCAGGCTGACTGGGCCGCCCGGCTGGACGCTCTCGACTGGCAGGTGCTGGAGCGCGTCCAGACCGATGGCCTGGACCTGATGCTGCCCGAGCTCGGGCCGGTGCGAATCCTCGCCACGGCGCTCCAGGTACGGTTCCGTGCCCAGGTGGCTGGGCGGTACTTCGAGGATGCCG
>JBGQLF010000413.1:0-7952 GCA_041499985.1 Gemmataceae bacterium | reverse complement strand
GGGGCAGGCCCGCAGCGACCTGCACATCCTTGTGGACCTCGCCGACCGCCTGGGGCACGGCTCGCTGATCAAGGCACGCACGCCGCACGAGGTCTGGGACGAATATCGCGAGTTCTCCTCGCACAGCTATTACAACTTCAAGGGCATGACCTACGCCCGTCTCCAGCAGGAACGCGGTCTCCAGTGGCCCTGTCCGGACGAAGGCCACCCCGGAACGCCCCGGCGCTACGTGGAAGGAAGCGATCCGTTCGTCCACAAGGGCAGCGGCATTGAGTTCTACGGGCAACCGGATAAGCGGGCCGTCGTCTTCCTGCGCCCTTACGTCCCGTGTCCCGAGCGCACAACGGCCGAGTACCCTTTGTACCTGACCACGGGGCGGGTCCTGGAGCAGTGGCACACGGGAACCATGACCATGCGCATCGACGAACTGGCGCAGGCGAGCGGGGCGGCGGTCATCGAGATCAACGAGCAGGACGCCTTGCCCCTGCGCATCGCCACGGGCGACCCGGTGGAGGTAACGAGCCATTTTGGCTCCCTCCGGGGGACGGCGCGAGTGACCCTGTCGCCGCGACGCGGAGTGGTATTTGCAGCCTTTTACGATGCCCGGCTGCTGATCAACCGGGTGGTGGCGGACCACACCGATCCCGACTCCAAGGAGCCGGAGTATAAAGTGACGGCGGTTGCTGTCCGAAAGGTAGTGACGTGACATGGAAATGGTTCATCTGGTCCGTGGGCTCGGGACCGTCGTGTGCGTGCTGGGGATCGTGCTCTGCTGGAAGCTCGGCCGAAAGCGATTCGCGGCCATGTCGACCGGGCAACAGGTTTCGGTCGGCGTGGCCGTCTTGTCCGGCGTGGCGTTCTGGAAACTGCTGGCGTTCTCGACGTTGGTGGTGCTGCCGGCGGCGGCCCTGGGGGTGGCGAATTATCACACCTTCGGCGGGGTGCATGAGGTGCAGGCGTGCGCCCGCTGCCACGTCATGCGCCCCATGGTCAACGACCTGCGGGATCCGGCGAGCGAGACCCTGGCGGCGCGCCATGCGAAGAATCACTGGATCCCCAAAGATCAATGCTATGCCTGCCATTCCGACTACGGCCTCAACGGCGACCTCCAGGCCAAGATGGAGGGGTTTCGTCACCTGGCACGCTACACCACGCAGAGCTATGTGGAGCCGATCAAGCTCCGCGGCCGCTTCGACAACGACAACTGTCTGAAGTGCCACCAGGGCGCGCCGCGGTTTGAAGCGGTGGCGTCGCATCACACAGTGCAGGCCCTCCTGCACGACAGCTCGATGAGTTGTCTCAATTGTCACGGCCGCGCCCATCCGACCCGGGCCCAACGCACGCCCGGGTCCGCGGACTACGGCCGTCTGATGGAGGCGGTGCCATGAACGAGCTGCGCTGGGAATCCTGGGCCGCCATGCTGGCCTTTTTGATCAGCCTCGGTTACATCTGGTACCCCGGACCCTACTGCATGGGCGCGTTCACCTTCATCGCCCAGCCGCTGTTCTTCCTGGCTCTGCTGGGGTATGGCAGCAAGGTGTTCCGCGAGTTGAAGCAGCGCAAGATCCTCTGATCGACGCTCCGCTTGCTGCTGTCTGGTGTCGTAGCGACAAGCGTCTCGCTTGTCCGCTGCTGGTGTCGTGCGACAAGCGTCTCGCTTGTCCGCTGGCAGCCGACAAGCGAGACGCTTGTCGCTACGAGCCAAAGACAGACCTCCTTAGCTGGACCGTGCGTCAGGGCTTGCTCGCAGGTGCTTCGACCTTACCCCCCAACGCGGCGAAGGTTTGCTGCGCCTCGTCCGCGTGTAGCACCGAAAAGCGCGGGTTCAGCGCCAGAGCACGGCCCAGGTAGTCGCGGGCCTTCTCCTTCTGGCCCCGGGCGACGTAGATCTTGCCGGCGTGGTAAAAGAGCTGCGCGTCTTGGGTGCCGAGTTGGAGGGCCTCGGTGAGCGCGTTGACGGCTTCGGCATGGTGGCCGTTCTTGTGCAGGGCCCACGCCAGGGTATCGTAGGCATAGACGTCCTGGCGCAGCGCCAGATCCGCCTTGGCCAGTTCCAGCGCCTCGGTCAGCCGGCGGTCGTGGTTCGCAAAGAACAACGCCAACTCCCGGTTGTAGGCAGGCTTGTTCTGGGCCAGTTGTTCGAGCTTGTCGTAGTTCAGGCGGGCCAGAAACGGATTCCCGATCTTGGTATAAAGGTCTCCCAACTCGGCGAGCAGGGCCGCATCCCCACCGCCGACCACGGCGCGCTTATAGAATTCAATGGCCTTCTCGTACTTCCCCTGAGCGGCCTCTAGCCGACCCCGACCAGCCAAAGCTGCGGGCGAGCGGGGCGCGTCGTGCAAGGCCGCTTCGTAATGCCGGGATGCTTCTTCGAGGTGGCCGATGTTGAAAGACATTTCGCCCAGCCGCATTTCGTACCAACTCCGGCTCTCCGGGGACAGGGCTGCGGCCCCTTCCTCGTGGACGGCTTGTTGCATCAGGCGCAGAGCTTCTTGAGGGTTGCCGTGCAGCTCCGCCAGGCGCGCCGCGCGCGATTGCACATAGGCGAGCGGATCCTGGCGGCGCACTTCCTGGTACGTCTTTTCGGCTTCGGCATAGTGGCCCAGTTCCAGATGCGCGTCGCCCACCAGGAGCAAGAGTTGGGACTCGCGCGGATTCTGGTGATACACCTGGAGGGCCAACCGAAGGCCCTCGGCAAACTTGTGGTTGGCGCAGAGGACCTGGGCCAGGGTGGCCTGGGCCGAGACACTGGCGGGATCCAGCTCCAGGGCCCGCCGAATGGCTGTCTCGGCCGGCTCATAATTGGCAAAGTCCCCGGACTCCCGCGCCTTGCGAATATACATCTGACCGAGCAGCGTGTAGTTGAGGGCATTCGGGTTTCGCCGCGCTTGCTCATGAAACTGCTGGATCGCTTGCTCGGTGGACAGCACGTACTTCAACGGGCGGTAGGGCTCCGCGTCCGCCTGGCCCAGGGCTCTCGGAGAAGGGGCCGCCTGTCCCGGGGCGCGCGGAGCAAGGCCCCCATACGGAACAGTCACGATGGCCCAGATCCCCAACGTCAGCCAGGTGATCCTGCGCGTGCTCATCAATCCTCCTCGGTGGCGTACCTGGTCTCGTTGTGACAGGAACGATAGCGGGACGCGGGCGTTACGGATTCGGTCCCGAGGGCGGATTATTCGGCGGCCCGATGTAGGGGAACGCCGCCACGGTGCCCATGTTGCCGTCCGTGATGCGAGTCCCGTTATCATCGTCCACGTTATCGGTGGTGACGACTCCGTTGGAGAGCAAGTTCAGCGTGATATCAATGACATCATCGCGCAGCCGCCGGCCATTGGGGTAGCCGTTTCCGGCGGCATTGAAGGCCAGCGACAAATCGACCGTGAGGATATCGGGCAGCAGGAAGTCGGCCAGGCCGGCGGCATCGGTCGCAGTCCGTTTGAAGATAAAACTCGGCGAGGTGAGGACCGCGATCATGTCGGCGCGGAAGTCGCGCCGATCGTTGCGGGGCAGGGCGGCATTAAAAGCATTGCGCCGTTCCCCGCGGCCCAGGTCGTTGCGGGGAACAGGTGGAATCAGGGCCGTGTTGATGGCCGGCCGGCCCATGCGATCCAGCTGGACGCCGTTGACTTCCGAGCGCATCCACACGCCGATCTTGGGATTGCTCGGCGCGGACAGCAGGAACGGCGTGGGGACTTCGAGGATGACCGCCAGGAGGTTCGAATTGGGACCGAAGAAATTGTGGGCTTGCCCGGGTGGGCGCGGAAACGTGCTCAGGCCATTGCTAATGAGCGTCGTGAAGGCGCCGGAGTCGAAGAAGAACGGATCGTCATGATTGGCGGCCCGGAACATGCCACCGCCCGCGATGGGGATGTTGTCGCCCGTCTTCCCTCGGGCGAGGATGCCGCCATTGGGAAACTTGATCGCAGGTAAACCGCGCAGCGTCACATCCTGCACGCCGTTGGCGTCGGGGGCCGAGAACGTGGTGCGGAGTGTAAAATCCTCGATCCCATCGCCGTTGTTGTCCACCTTGACGTCGAAATACAGGCGCGGGTCGAACGTGGTTGGCGTCAGTACCCCGGCGAAGGGACTGATGGTTGTGATGATCACCGTGTTGCCAAAGTTCGCGGCATTGGCCGCATCGCGGGGAGACCGAAAGATGTAGATATCGTTCAGGTCTTGTCGGCCGTTCGCCGCCGTATTGACAAAGATCGGGCCGTCCCGGTGATCCGCGGCGTCGGCAACCCAGACGACCGCGGCCATCAAGACAGCCGTCAGTCCTGCCACCCAGAGCCAGGCTGTTCGACCGCGTTTGGGTCCCCATGTGGTACGCATGTGTTACTCTCCAGAATCGTAAAGCAAAGTTGCCGTTCCGGCTGCACGGGATTAATCGATCACGCTGAAATAGGCCACCGCCGCGTCACTGCGGAGCTTGAAGTTTGCCGCTGGCCCGGGGTTGCCGTCCATCAAGGAGCGATCCACAATAGCGAACAGGCGATGGCGCACCTGCCGGTTCTCGGCCCGCCCTACCTCGGCCCCGAGTTGCGCCGGACGGGCCGAATCGTCGGTCACCTCGAAGAAGCCAACCGTCAGCCAGACCGCAAAGACGTTGCTGCGCGTCGTCACCTGATTGAAGATCTTCGTCAGCAGCTCCCCTTGCCAGTACGGATGCTCGGTGTCCGGCAGCTGGAACAAGCGCGGCGTGGCAGCTCCTCCCCCGGCTAGGAGGTCGGCATCCGGTTGCGCGGCCCGCAGGAGCGTGTCGTTGATGCCGCTTCCCCGCCGCGGATGCTGCGGATCGGGGTTGGCCGCCGTCTGGGGCAAGGCATAACCGGTCGCCAGACTCAGGAACGGCCGATCCCCTGGACTGAGGCCGCCGCCCGTCGCCAGGAGGTTGGGGGTCCGCAACTGGAGCAACTGCTGAAACATAGCCTGGACGTTCGTGCGCGTGAACGTGGGGCCATTGCTGGGCTGGGGATCGCACAGCGCCAGGAAGATTTCCGGCTCCCAGACCGTGTTGAGGTTGATCTTACCGGGGATGCGCCCGCCCGGCGAGACCCCGGCTGCAAGGCTGTGCGTCTCCACCAATTCGAAGAACCGATAGAGCCGCCGGGTCTGGTCAAACCACGGGGCGTAGTGCCGGAACTTTTGAAGCAGATCTCGATCATCCCCCACCACGAACCGCTGCGTTAGTTGATGGGGCTGGCAGCCCGCGACGTGCAACAGCTCCATGGGGCTGATCAGGGGGCGGTCCAGGTGCACGAGCCAATCGGGCTGACCACGGAGGGGCAGCGGATTATTCGGCAGGCCAAAGGTGTGCTGCATCGCCTGCGTTCGCGGCGCGATTTGGTCGGCCACCTGGCTCGGATGGGACGCATACGGTTGCCGTTTGCCTCGCGAGGCGTACGGCACCGGGCTGCTCGCGTTTCGCAGGGGAATGTTCTGGAGATAATCAATGGTCACATAAGGGTTGTACCAGGGGTTCGCCTCGCCTTCGCCATTTTGGTCCAGGATTCCCGGCCGGGGATCGAACGGAATGTGCGGGTTCGCCAGCCGCCGGAGCACCACCGTCAGGCCAGCCTCCCGTTCTTCCGCCTGCTGCGGGGCGACGTATTGCAGGCTCACGGAGGGCAACGACGCGGTGAGCGTGTTGTGGGCATCATGGCCGGGAGGACCGAGCACAAGGAACCCCTGGGCCGGGACGCTTGGGGAAGGCCCAGGCGGAGCGAAGTCGGCGTCACGGGTCGCGCTCCGGACCGTGCTGGGCTGGCCCAGCACATTATCGCCAAGGGGACGCGGCAAGATTCCGGTCGCAAGGCAGACCTGATAAGGGGCATAGAAGGCGTTCTTGCCGACGACGGAGTTGGAGACGGCATCCATCTTCAGGAGCACGTCTTGAATTCGAGGTGGCTCCGGAGAGAGGGGCGAGGGCGTCGGGCAATGTAATTCCACCCAGACCTTGACGCGGGTACGGACCGGAGCGCCAGACGTGGCGGGAGATAGCTCCTCGGACTCGGCCAGCACTTCGTTTAGGACCACAGGCGGCAGTTCGGTGCCGAACACCCAATACCTGGGCAGTTCGGGATCCGCCACCGCGGGCACGCCACTCGGGCTCAGAGCACCGGGGTCAAAAGGCAAGCCCTGGGCATCTTGCACCGTGTAAAAGTTAAACGGTGTCTGGATATCGTCCTCATCGACGAAATCGACGATGTTCACCGCCAGCTGCGCAAGCCAGCGCCGGACCTGGAGTTCTTCGGGGGTTGGCTGATTCGGGACGTGCCCACTGCGCGGCACGCCGGTGGCGCGCAGGAGCCGGTCATAGATCTCGTTCGCCAGGCGTTGGCGATCCTGCGTGGCTCGCTGGAATTGGTCCGCCAGCGGCAGCGAGACATCGAAACGCGCGCTGGTCGTCGTGGGGTAAGGCGTCAGCGGGCGGTTCAGATCGACCCGGGCGATCGCTGCACTCAGGGCCCGCCAATCCACTGCGGGACTGCTCGGCGGCAAACCGGGAGCGCTAAACTCGCTCTCGGCCGGCACCGGTTGACTGCGGAGCGTCAAGACGGGAAAAGGGATCGGCGGCCCTGCCGGAGCCTGCTCCGCATCCGCCGTCATCTGATAGGGATACTGCGACGGGTCATAGATCCACGGACTGGCGCCAGGCTGATCGAAATCCGTGCTGCGTGTCGTCACCAGGTGCCGGGCGCGTGTCTCAGCGAAGTTCGTCGGGCACAGCCGGAAGAGCTCCGAGGTCAGAGCCGGGGAACCCGTATCGCCGTAGCGCAGCAGCGCCTCCATGTTCGACAGGGCAAACACCCGATCGTTGCCTGCTGGTTGGAAGACGTTGTAGAGCCACGGTTGGCTACGTTCGGGCGACGCGGGGCCATACCGGCCGCGCTGCGGCGGCGTGGTGGACCCCAGCAACAGGCCCGGCCATTCGGGCCCCTCGGGCCGCGCCTGGTCCAAAACGTATTGCAAATTGACTTCCCAGGGACCCAGGCCCTGTTGCGAGAGGTGCAGGGCCCGGCCCGAATCGCCACCGCGGACGTTGCCGTGGACATTGACATTCAAACGATTATCCAGGTCCATGATGAGCGGCGCGAACAGCGGCTTGTACTTGCGGCCGGCTGCCGCGATTTGAACCGGGTAGCCGAGATCCAGCCAGATGCTGTCATTGCCGCCAGGCGCGCCGAGCAAGTTCTTCACGTCGCCGCCAGTGTCTGTGGGAGCGGGAAAGCCGGGCATGTCCGCCGGCCGCGGCCGTAACACCTGGTACTTCAACCAGGGGCTACTGCGGTCGTACCAGTTCGGGTTGGCCGGGTCGAGGGAACCGAAGCCCGTCCAGGGCCGATGATAGGAGGGTAGCAACAGCGTGCCATCCGCCTTGACCGCGGCCAGAAACATATTATTGAGGTCCGGATAGGTGTACGGGACGTTCGCTCCACCCGTGAAGAGCCCACGGGCCTGCATCAGATCGGCTCGCCAGCCCAGCCGTTCCGGATCGCGCAGAAAGCGGTCGCCTGGAAAATACGTATAATTCACCAACGAATAATCGTCGATGTCGGGAAAGCGACTGGGAGCGTGCAAACGGCCGGTGCCGTTGAAGGGCGTGGCGTTGCTATTGGCCTCGTTGTAGCCATAGAGCAGCCGGGCGAGGCTGTGTCCACGCAGGCTGGACGAGACCCCGCCGGCATCGTCTTTCACGTCGTACAGGAGCTGGCCCAGGAAGTACGACAACAGCGTCTCGGCATCCTGGTCGGGACGGTCCGGAACCTGACTCTCGCGGAACAGGCGTGCGGCGACGGCGGCGGCATCGGCATAGAGCACAAAGCTGATGCTGACCAGGGCGAACAGCGTCAACAGGGACACGACCACCAACAAAATGACGCCGGATCGGGATGCCGGTGCCGCAGGGCGCGGGCGCATGCTATCGTTCTCCTTGATCAGGGGTCAGCCCT